>JBIIIX010000081.1:0-10904 GCA_044234415.1 Cyanobium sp. | reverse complement strand
GCGGGGCGGGCGCCGGCGGCGGGGGGGGGGGGGGGGGGGGGGGGGCGCCCCCCGGGATGATCGTTGGGATTAGCGCGGGCAGCCTTCCAGCGGCGGCGCCAGCGGTGCTGGCAGCGCGGTGCTGGCAGCGCGGTGCTGTCAGCGCGGTGCTGTCAGCGGTGCCGTCATCGGTGCCGCCAGTGAACGACCGCGAGCGCGGGGCTCAGGCCTGCAGCAGTCGCATAACCGTTCTCAGGGGAGACAAGAGAGACGCGTGTGCCTTGGCTGGCCGTGGGGGTGAGAGCGGGGTACGACCGGCGGATCACTGTAAATTGGTGCCAACTTTCGAGGGCAACCCACTCCTTGGCGCTGGAGATCCTGTCCATCCTGGTGCTGATCGTAGCGAACGGTATCTTTTCGGGGGCTGAAATTGCCATCGTTTCTGCCCGACGCCATCGCCTTCAACAGATGGCGGATGGGGGCAACCGCCCTGCTCGGGCAGCGCTGCGACTTGCCGATTCGCCCAACGAGTTTCTCTCCACCGTTCAGATCGGGATCACCCTGGTGGGGATTCTCAGCGGCGCTGTCGGCGGTGCCACTGTGGCGCGTCAGCTGAGCCATCTCTTGAAGCCGATCAGCTGGCTGGCTCCCTACCGCGAGGGCCTCAGCCTCACCCTGGTGGTGGCTGTCATCACCTATCTCACCCTGGTGATCGGTGAACTGGTACCCAAGCGCATCGCCCTCTCCAACCCGGAGCGGCTCGCCTGTTCAGCAGCTCCCTGGATGCGCTGGCTATCGCGTGTCAATGCGCCGGTCGTGCATCTGCTGGGCAGTTCGACCGATGCCCTGCTCAAGATTTTGGGGATCCCGATCAGCACGGAACCCGATATCACGGAGGATGAAATCAAGGCGATGATTCGACAGGGTGCCGATTCTGGTCTGATTGAGGAGGCCGAGCACGACATGGTGCAGCGGGTGCTGCGCCTCGGTGATCGCACCGTCAAAACCTTGATGACGCCTCGCACCGAAATCTGCTGGCTTGACCTGGAGGAGCCCATGGCCCTCAGCCTCCAGGAGGTGATGGAGAGCAGTCACTCGCGCTTCCCGGTGGCGCGCGGCACCCTCGATGAATGCCTGGGCATCGTGAGTGTGCGCAGTCTGTTATCGGCGCGTGTCAGCACGGAGGAGATCAATCTTGAAGCCATCATGCAGCCACCTCTGTTTGTTGCTGAAACGATGCGAGCGCTGTCGGTGATTGAGCAATTCAAGCGCAGCGGCATCCACATTGCCCTTGTTACCGATGAGTTTGGAGGCGTTGAAGGTCTGGTCACTCTGAATGACCTCATGGAGGGTATCGTTGGCGATCTTCCTTCCTTGGAAGATGAAGAAGGCCCCTTGATCACCCCGCGCGAAGATGGATCCTGGCTCGTGGATGGCAGCCTCACGGTTGATGCTTTTGCTGAGATGATCAACACCGACATCTTCGGAGAAGAGAAGCAGCGGCGCTACCACACAATCGCCGGATTTGTCATGCAGGTTTTGGAGCGCATTCCTCGACCTGCAGATCATTTCGATTGGCAGGGCTATCGATTTGAGGTGATGGACATGGACGACAAGCGCGTCGACAAGCTGCTGATCACCCCTCTCAGCTCCAGCGCGGCCAGCGAAGCGGAAAAGGAGGACGATCTCGACAGCCTCTAAGCCATGGCATCCAGGGGCGAGAGTGAGGCCATCGGACCTGGGCGGCTCTCCATGCGTCCAACACCCTGTGCGTGGTGCCAGCCTGAGGCTTGCGGGGGATGATCCAAAGCCAGCCCGCCCTCGGCGGCGCTGGGCCATCCGCCACCGCGATCGGCACGACTCTCACACCACCACTGGAGCTGGTGAAGCCCTGGCCACTGTCGCTAGCGTGGCCGAGCTGCCACGGTTCTGACGATGACGTCGCTCCACGATCTGCGCCTGAGGTTGCTGGTGCAGCAGGAAAGTGAGCGCATCGCTGCCAGTCAGCCCTCTGAGCTGGATCTCTCGGTGGTTCAGGCCCGCTGCCTCTGCTGGCTGGCCGTGCTGGCAGAAGCCCATGAGGAGCAGGCTTACGAGGCCGAACGCAGTGGAGAGGTCGAACAGGCCATGGGCTGGTTTGCGGATTCGATGCGCTTGCGAGACGTGATTCAGGTGGTCAGCTCCATCGAAATTCCCCTGCCCGCCAGCAGGATGGACGGGGAGGACTGCGACTCAGGCCCAGAACCCGACCCACCCCTGCTGGACCCATCGTCCGGAGGCACCCGGCCCTGAGCCCGCTCAGGCGCTCGCCACGACTGAAAGCGCGCTCGTGGTGCCATGATGGGGACTGATCAGTGAAGGGACGCGGTGCCTGAAGAGCCCTGCCAATGCCCTGACTGCCAGCGGTTCTATCGGGAACACGACCGATTGATCCGCGAGAACCCCAGCCTGCGCCAGCAGCAGGAACTCAGCTGGGCCTCCCTGCAGTCCTTCCGCACCCTGGCCGGCCGCGTGCTGGAAGAGCTCCAGAAGCAGTACGGTGACAGCGAATCCAGCCCGGCACCAGCGCCGGCACCTGTCGAGGCGGGCAAAAGCCCTGCCGCGACCGAGTCCGACGCCATCCAGCAGGCCATGGCCGACCTGGAGAACATCAACGCGCACCTGTTTTCCATTGAGGCCCTGATGGAGCGCATCTTCGATGTGCGCGTGCCCGAGGAGATCGAGCAAAAGTTTCGGGAGGTGGCTGGCGAGCTGGCTCCTGACCCCCTCAACGCCGATCGGCTGCGGCTGAATCGGCTGCTGCACCAAACCCCCGATCTGCCCGACCACCGCGGTTGAGCGGGTCATCGATCCTGTGCTGTCCGATCTCCTGTACTAGGACCGACGGGACAGTGAGAACGGGGTGATCGGCCGCTGGGCCACTGCTGCGGTCGAGTGCCTGCTCCATGGCCGCAAATCAGGCGCGCAGCGAAGCTTGTGCAGTGGTGGAAGCTTGTGCAGTGGTGGGAGTTGATCGGCTGAGGGAATTGATCGGCGGGCGGGTTCCCCGCGTGCCGCACTGATCAAGCTGCCGACCTCGTTGGCAAGATCCTCGAGGGTTCCGAACGCCGGGCCGGCTTTCGGGCCGCCCGCCTCACAAGATCCGATGGGCTGCGGGCGGGCTCTGGGAGCGGCTTGTTTAGGGCACGCCCTTTCACTCCAGCTCGCAAGTGATGGTGACCGGGAACGCCTCGGCGCGCCAGATGCGCTCGGCGTAGTCGCGAATCGAGCGATCCGAGGAAAAGAACCCCGTGCGGGCGGTGTTGAGCAGCGACATCCGGTTCCAGCGCTGCCGATCGGCCCAGACCTGGCTGACCTGATCCTGGGCACGAAGGTAATCGTGGAAGTCGACCAGCACGAAGAAGGGATCCCGTCCCGTTAGGTTTTCAAGCAGCGGCCGGAACAATTCAGTATCGCCATTGCTGAAATGCCCCTGCTCCACCAGTCGCAACACCTCGGGCAGCTCTGGGGTGTCCTGGATGATCTCCCAAGGGCGATAGTCGTGGCGCAGAGCGGCGATCTCTTCGGCACTGCGGCCGAACAGAAAGAAGTTTTCGGCTCCCACCTGTTCGCGGATTTCGACGTTGGCACCATCCAAGGTGCCGATGGTAAGTGCGCCATTCATGGCGAACTTCATGTTGCCGGTGCCGGAGGCCTCGAGACCAGCCGTAGAAATCTGCTCGGAAAGATCGGCAGCTGGGTATACGCGTTCACCAAGTTTAACGTTGTAGTCCGGCAGGAAGATCACCCGCAGCCTGCCCTCCATATCGGGGTCGGCATTGATGGTTTCGGCAACGCCATTAAGAAAGCGAATAATCAGCTTGGCCATTGCATAGCCCGGCGCCGCCTTACCGCCGAAGATGACGGTGCGAGGCGCCATATCTTGGGCGACGCCATGTTTGATGCGTAGATAGTGGGCAATCACCTGAAGGGCATTGAGGTGCTGGCGCTTATATTCATGAATCCGCTTCACCTGCACATCAAACATCGAAGCGGGATCCACCAGCACACCCGTGTGGCGGTGGATATAGCCTGTAAGGTTGCGCTTGACAGCCAACTTGGTAGCCTCCCAGCGCTCCAGGAAGCCACTGTCGTCAACGAAGCGCTCCAAACCGCGCAGCTTGTCGAGATCGCTCACCCAGCCATCGCCAACGGCATCATTGAGTAGGGCCGTGAGCTTGGGGTTAGCCAAGGCAACCCAGCGGCGCGGGGTCACGCCATTGGTGACATTGGTGAATTTCTCAGGCCAGAGGGCGGCAAAGTCGGGGAAGAGCTCAGTTTTGACCAGTTCGCTATGCAAAGCGGCGACACCATTGACGTGGTGCGAAGCGATCGTGGCCAGGTGCGCCATGCGAACCGAACGGAAGGAGCCTTCGTCAATAATGGAGACCCGCCGCAGAATCTGATCATTCCCCGGGTACTTGAGGCGCACCTGCTGCAGGAATCGACGATTGATTTCATAAACAATCTCAAGGTGGCGTGGCAGCAGCGATCCGAACAGTTCCAGCCCCCAGCGCTCGAGGGCCTCCGGCAACAACGTGTGGTTCGTGTAGGAGAGGGATCGGCAGGTAATCGACCAGGCTTCATCCCAGCCGAGCAACTTATCGTCCAGCAGCAAGCGCATCATCTCCGCCACGGCGATGGAGGGATGGGTGTCGTTGAGTTGAACCGCCCAGTGGTCGGGGAACTCCTGCACGGGGATTCCACGCTGGTCAAGGCTGCGCAGCATGTCCTGCAGCGAGCAGCTCACAAAAAAGTGCTGTTGCTTGAGCCTCAGACGCCTCCCCTCATCCGTCCCATCGTTGGGATAGAGCACCTTGGAGAGGGTTTCCGAGCCGACCTTTTCCTCGACGGCGCCGTAGTAGTCGCCACTGTTGAAGGCGTAGAAATCGAAGGATTCGGTGGCATCGGCCCGCCACAGCCGCAGCCGATCGCAAGTATTGACCCGATAGCCGAGCACCGGCACGTCGTGAGGCACGCCGATGGCGTGCTCGGCGGGGATCCAGCGCACCCGGTAGGTGCCGTGCTCATCGCGGTAACTCTCGGTGCGACCTCCAAAGCCCACAAAGCAAGCCTGGTCGGGATGGGGAATTTCCCAGGGCCAACCCGACTTGAGCCACTTGTCGGTGATCTCCACCTGCCAGCCGTCGCGGATCAGCTGGTCGAAAATGCCGAATTCGTAGCGAATGCCGTAGCCGGTCGCGGGGATCTGCAGCGACGCCATCGACTCCAAAAAGCAGGCCGCCAGGCGGCCCAGGCCACCATTGCCCAAGCCCGGTTCTTCCTCCACATCGAGGATTTCTTCCAGGCTGCTGATGCCGAACCGCCGCAACGCCTCTGCGGCGGCCTCTTGGATCCCCAGCATCAGCAGGTTATTGCCCAGCTGGGGGCCGATCAGGAACTCCGCCGACAGGTAGGCGACCACACGGGCAGGGGTGACGCCGAGCGCTTCGATGCCCGCCAGATATCGGGTCATCAGCCGGTCGCGGACCGCATAGCTCAGGGCCATGTACAGGTCATGGCGGCTGGCTGTGGGGGCCAGCTTGCCCAACGTGTAGAAGAGATGTTCCGTCATGCCGTCGAACACGTCCGCGGCCTCCAGGCCGCTCCGGTCCGGGTCGGCGTAACAGCCTGGCGTCGGCAGGCGCAGGTTCAGCGGGGCTTGCTCAGTCACGACGGTCGGCAGGGAAGACGGGCAGCGCTACGGCATGCCTCCCCAGACGGTAGCGACACGGATTCAGATGGTCTCCTGATCCTGACCCGGCTGTTTCGGCATCCGCACGGGCTTCGCCCTAGGGTCATGCCCGATTCTGGAGGCTCCCGGTGTTCCTGCCCGCGCTGCTGGCCACCGTCTCTGATCACAATCTGGAGGTGGCGGACACCCTGATCCAGGTGGGCCGCTTCCTGGTGATCTTCCTGGCCGCCCGCACCGTCGCCGAAGTGATGGTGCGTCTGCAGCTGCCCACGATTCTCGGGGAGCTCGTGGCCGGCGTGCTGATCGGCGTTTCCGGCCTGCATTTTCTGGTGCCGGCCGAAAACGCCGCCGAGCTCAGCGGCCTTCTGGTGCAGCTGGTGGCCAACCTGGCCGGCATCGGCAGCGACCAGGTGCGCGAGATCTACGCCGAAAGCTTTGCCGGCCTGGAGCAGATCTCCAACCTCGGGCTCTACGCCCTGCTGTTCCTTACCGGCCTGGAAAGTGAACTCGATGAGCTGGTCGCCGTTGGCGGCCAGGCCATCAGTGTGGCCGTAACCGGCGTGGTGCTGCCATTCGCCCTTGGCTGCGGCGGTCTGCTGCTGCTGTTCCATCAACCATTGCTGCTGGCGATCTTCGCCGGCGCCTCGATGACCGCAACCAGCATCGGCATCACCGCCAGCGTGTTCGCCGAACTCGGCATGCTGCGCCAGCGGGAAGGGCAAATCGTGATCGGCGCCGCCGTGCTGGACGACATCCTCGGGATCGTGATCCTGGCGGTGGTCGTCACCCTGGCGAGCGGTGAGGCCCTCTCGATCACGCCGATCCTGCGGTTGCTGCTCGCCGCCGTCGCCTTCGTGGCCCTGGCCTTGTGGCTCAGCCGCAGCGCCGGTCCGCTGTTCGACCGCTTGATCGACCAGCTCAAGGCGCCCGGGGAGCTGGTGGTGGCGGCATTTGTGGTGCTCTCCCTCTGCTGTTTCGGCGCCCAGGCCATCGGCCTGGAAGCGGCCCTGGGCGCCTTCGCCGCAGGCCTGATCCTGAGCGGCTCCCGTTACACCAAGGCCATTCAGGGGTCGGTTCAGCCCCTGGTGTCCCTCTTCGCGACGGTGTTCTTCGTGCTGATCGGCACCCGCATGGAGCTGTCGGTGCTGAACCCCTTCGACCCCGCCAACCATGCCGGCCTGCTGATGGCCGCTTTCCTATTGGTGGCCGCCATCGCCGGCAAGCTGGTGAGCGGCTGGAGTTATCTCAGCGAGGTCCCCAGCAATCGCCTGCTGGTTGGCCTCGGCATGTTGCCCCGCGGCGAGGTGGGTCTGATCTTCCTGGGTCTCGGCTCGGATGCTGGCCTGCTCAGCCCCGCCCTGGAGGCCGCCATCCTGCTGATGGTGATCGGCACCACCTTCCTGGCGCCCCTGTTGCTCAGATTGGTTCTGCCAACCCCAAGCGGCGATGCCTCCCCCAACAACGCCCCGCTCCGCCAGCCCGGCTGAGGATCAGCCGTCCCGAGTCGCCGCCCTCCTGAGCCACTGGGGCTTCAGCCGCGCCGGTCTCCTCGACAACCGTCGCGGCGAATGGTGGCTGATCGCCCAGCTGGTGCTGCTGACCACGCTGCTGGCGCCGCCGCTACCGCCGCTCGCCTGGGTCGGGCTCTCCTGGCCCTGGCCATGGCGAGCCGGCGGGGCCGTGCTGGTGCTGTTGGGAGCGGTGGAGGCGCTGCTGGCCTTGCGGCAGCTGGGCACCAGCCTCACCCCATTGCCCGAGCCGCTGCCCGAGGGGGCCCTGGTCACCAGCGGGCCGTACGCCCGCTGTCGCCATCCCCTCTACCGGGCCATCCTCCTTGGCGCCCTTGGCCTGGCCGTGCTGCTGGGAAGCCTGCTGCACCTCCTGGTCGGCCTGGCGCTGGCCGGGCTGCTGGGGGGAAAGGCCCGTCGCGAGGAGCGAAGCCTGTTGCGGCTCCATCCTGCCTATGCCGACTACCAACGCCAGACGGCGGCCATCCTGCCCCGCCTTCCGTGGCTCGACTGGCGGGCCTGAGGCTTCTGAGCGTTCAGCTGCCGTCCTTTCGGGAGGCCAACCCCCAGAACAAGCCCCAGAGAGCCACCACCAAGGCCATGCTGCCGGCCCAGGAAGGGCCGAGAGCCCAGCCCAACACGAACTGCAGCAGGGTGCCGCCGGTCAGGGCGATGGCGAGGGCCAGGCTCGTCAGGAGCAACTGTTGGGTCTGCGGCGTTAGGGGCCCAGCCTCGAGACGGCGTTCCAGGGCCGCCAGCGGCAGGCTCAGGGGCAGGTAGAGCGCCAGCGCCCAGAGGGCGCTGCCCGGCAGCCAGTCCCGCAGGGGGAGCATCAGGCCCACAACCAACGGCTCGGGTGGGCCGAAGGACCACCAGGGAATCACGGCAAACCGGGTCAGGCAGGCAGGGGACATCAACGCGGCAGACCGGTGGGTCTCCTTAGCATCCAATTCCTGCGGGCCTGCGGCCCGACCACGTTTTCCGTCACAACACCCGTGCCCAGCGCCTCCTCACCACCCGAGACGTCTGCGCCCCCGGATTCCGGCTCTCCAGGCTCCCTCCCGCCGGGGGCCTCCGCTGACAGCCAGGACTGGAGTTTCGGCGGCCATCGGGTGCATGCCGTGCGGCGCTCACCCGCTCGGCCCCAGGGGCCGGCTCTGCTGCTGGTCCATGGCTTCGGCGCCAGTACCGATCACTGGCGCCACAACATCCCCGTGCTGGCGGAACAACACGAGGTGCACGCCATCGACCTGCTCGGCTTCGGCCGCAGCGCCAAGCCAGCCGAACTCGCCTATGGCGGCGCCCTCTGGAGCGAACAGCTGCAGAGCTATGTGCGCGCCCGTATCGGTCGCCCCACGGTGCTGGTGGGCAACTCCCTCGGGGGTTACGCCGCCCTCGCCGCCGGCGCGGCCATGGGCCGTGATTGCGCCGGGGTGGTGTTGTTGAACGCAGCCGGGCCATTCAGCGAAGAGCAACGCGATCCGGTGGGCTGGGGGGCGATCGCCCGTCGCAGCATCGGCTCGGCCCTGCTGCGCAGCCCTGTGTTGCAGCGCCTGCTGTTCGAGAATCTGCGCCGCCCCGCCACGATCCGGCGCACGCTGCGCCAGGTGTATGTGGACCAACGGCACGTGGATGAAGAGCTGGTTCAGTCGATCCGTCGCCCTGCGCTCGATCCAGGCGCTTTCGGCGTGTTCCGCACCGTCTTCGACATCCCCCGCGGCGAGCCGCTGGATGCGCTGCTCCCCCAGCTGGTGGGGCCCTTGCTGTTGATCTGGGGCCTGCGCGATCCCTGGATCCAGGGCGAGCGGCGCCGCGCCGCCTTCCTCCGCCATGTGCCGCCGGGCACCACGGAACATCTCCTGGAGGCCGGGCATTGCCCCCACGACGAGGTGCCTGATCAGGTCAATGCCGCTCTGCTCAGCTGGCTCTCAGCTGAGCAGCCTGTACACTGAAGCTACTAGCAACAAATCTTCGGCATGATTCTGGTTCAGCGGTTCATCGCCGAAATGGCCCGAAAAGAGAAGCCGTCCGTACTTGAGCTCGGCACGTTTCAGGCCGTTCCAGGCGTTTCAAGTATGCATCGCGACTGGGTACCCCATGCCGGCGAGTTCCTCGGCTCCGATTTTCTGGAGGGGGAGGATGTAGACATCGTTGCAGATGTGCACAAGCTTTCCGATGTTACCGGCCGCGATCGTTTCGATGCCATTATTTCCTGCTCAACATTCGAGCATATTCAGTATCCTTGGGTAGCTGCTGTTGAGATCGCCCGGGCTCTTCGGCCCGGTGGTCTGTTTTATGTGCAGACACACCAGACTTTTCCGATCCACGCCTATCCCCACGACTACTGGCGCTTTACCAAAGAGGCCCTCGAGACCTTGTTCTGTCCCAAGGCTGGTTACGCGGTTCTTGGCACGGATCAGCAGTACAACGCCCGCATTCTCGCCCGCCAGGATTTCCGGCGGGTTTTCCGCGCGCCCTGCTTCCTGAACGTGTCGCTGCTCGCCCGTCGCAGCGGCGAACCCCAGGACGCCTTCTGGAGCTGAACCGGGCAGGCCCCGGCACTGTCCTGTCCATGGCCACCGGTGCCAGCGGCAGCCGGTATGCTCTGCCATCCCTGATCCGGAGCGTCTCGCGTTGGTCGCAGTCCTCAGCAGTGCCGCCCCGGTCTCCGCGGGCCCGAGCGCTGCTCCGGTCCCCCGCTTTCGCTACAGGCCGGATATCGATGCCCTGCGCGGCGTCGCCGTGCTGGCGGTGCTGATCTTTCACCTCAACAAGGGCTGGTTGCCAGGTGGCTTCGTTGGCGTTGATATCTTCTTCGTGATTTCCGGCTACGTGGTTACCGGCTCGTTCCTGAACCATTCGGCTGAACCACTGCTATTGCGGCTGGGCACATTCTATCTGCGGCGAATCCGTCGCTTGCTGCCCAACCTGCTGCTCTGCGTCGGCGTCACCTCGGTGGCGATTGCGATGTTGATCCCCCATTACGAGAACGGACTGTTTTTGTTGACAGGCGTCAAAAGCCTGTTCGCCTGGTCAAACAACTTCCTGCTATCTTCGGCCAATAATTACTTTGATGGCGATGCCGAGCGCAACCCGTTTTTGCACACCTGGTCCCTCGGAGTAGAAGAGCAATTCTACCTTGTCTTCCCCTTGCTCTTCGTGCTGATCGGCTTTGGAGCCCGCCGTAGCCTACCCCTCCTAATCGCCACGGTTTTGCTCTCCTTTGGCCTCTGTTGGCTGTGGACCCAGCAGGAACCGATGCGCGCCTTTTTCCTGATGCCCAGTCGCTTTTGGGAGCTGGCGGTGGGCGGAGTGCTGCTGTTGAGCCAACGCCGTCGCTGGGCGGCGCAGTGGCCCCAAGGCCGCTGGCCGCGCCTGGCCGGCGGCCTGATCCTGGCGCTGGCCCTCGCGTTCAGCTCCGAAACGGAAGGGTTCCCCGCACCTGGGGCCTTGCCCGCCGTGCTCGGCACCCTGCTGCTGATCCAGGCGGGCACGGACGAGAACGGGCGCTTCCTGCCGGCGCGCTGGTTGGAGCGGTTCCTGCTGACCTGCGGGCTGCTCTCCTATTCCCTCTACCTCTGGCATTGGCCGGTCATCACTCTGATGCGGCGCAGCCTTGGCCTGGAACTGCCCTGGCAATACGCCTTTGCGATCCTGCTCAGCGTGCTGCTCTCCTGCCTCGC
>JBIIIX010000364.1:0-2787 GCA_044234415.1 Cyanobium sp. | reverse complement strand
GCGATCGTGGCGGGGCGGAGGCCTTTGTGGATCACCGTCCAGCCTGGGGTTGGGAGGCCTGCTCCGAACAGGGCGCGGTCGTGGAGGAGGTACCGGGCACCCACATCACCATGATGACGCCGCCGCATGTGGCGGTGCTGGCCGCGCGGCTGAAAGGGATCCTTGAGGTGGCTGATGCCTCAACCGATGCCCCAGCCTCGACGGCCCCCGCCGCCGTCCCGGTTGAGGCCGCCTCTCGGCGCTGATCCAACACTCCAGGCTGGGCGGGAGCAGCACCGCCACGGCACCTCAACCAGCCCAAACAAGTTGCGGTGCCACTCCACAGTTGCCCTTTACTCCTGATCCGAATATTTAGGTTTAATCTACCGGTTCAGCTTCCGCCTCAGCGACCAACAAGGGTTGCTTTGCTATTGTAATCCCCGTGATGATTTGAACGCCTCCCAGAACGCTCACTACCCAGAAGCCAAACGGTAGAGTTAACACCCCGAATGCAGCGAGCAGACTCAACTGCTGCGCACGTAGGGCATTGGTGGCGAGGCTATGCTGGAAGCCTTCCGCCAATTCCCATAACAACCGCAGTTGGGTGAGATCATCATCCATCAGCACCACCTGGGCGGCATCGGTGGCCACGGTGGTGGCGCCCCGGAGGGAGAGGGAAACATCAGCTTGGCGCAAGGCGATGGCGTCATTGATGCCATCGCCGATAAAACAAACTTTCCTTCCTTCTGCTTGTAAGAATTTCACTTGCTCGGCCTTTTGTTCGGGCAGCGTGTTGGCGAAGTAGCCGTCCATGCCGAGTTCCGTTGCCAATTTGGCGGTCGGCTCGTCCTGGTCGCCAGAGAGGATGTAGAGCGCCAAGCCTTGGTGGCGGAGCCAAGCCACAGTGTCCTTGGCTTCTGGCCGCAGAACAGCCTCCAGTTCGATAGCGCCCGCCACTGCGTCTCCCACCGCCACGAAAACCAGAGCATGCCCTTCCGTGTGGGCGGCAGCTTGCGCCGCCAACAGGTCCGTTGGCGGCACCAGATCTTCCATGGAGAGAAAGCGTTCACTGCCCACTCGCACCTGCTGATCCTGGATCTGGGCCTTGAGGCCAAAGCCCAGCTCGACATGGGCCTCATCAAGGGGCGGTAGGGTCAGCTGACGCTCCGCCGCCGCCGCGAGGATCGCGTGGGCGATGGGATGGCTCTGGCGCTGCTCAGCGGCGGCGGCAAACGCCAACACCTCGGCTTCCACCTGGTTTGGGCAGCAGTGGACCCTCACCAGCCGCTGACGCTCCAGGGTAAGCGTGCCGGTCTTGTCAAACACCACGGTGTCGATGGTGGTGAGCCGATCCAGCGCCCGTCCGTCCTTAATCAAGATGCCCCGTTCCGCTCCGGTACCCAGTCCATTGAGAAGGGTGAGCAGGCGCAAGGGAATCTGCGTCAACATGAAATTACAGCCCATCATGGCCGCCCCCGTCGCAGGACCGCGCACCAGCCAGCCGAGCGCACCACCGGCGAGCATGGGCCAGCGATACTTTTCGACAGATTTGAATTGATCCGCAAGGTTAATTTGCTGGCGTTCAACAGTACGGTTGAGCACATCTCCGATGTGGGCAGCGGCCGTTTCAGCCCCGGTCTTCTCTACACGAACACGAATTTTTCCGCCCAACACCAAGGTGGCGGCCAGGACGGAATCACCCGCTAGCTTTTCCACCGGCTGTGATTCGCCGGTCAACCGGTGTTGGTCCACCGTGGCGGTGCCTTGCACTACAACACCATCGACGGGAACGGGCTGCCCAGCATTGAGCAACAAAATGTCTCCCATGTGGAGCTGCTCAAACGGGATTTCGATTTCAACGTCGTCTTTGACCACCCACACTGTGGAGGGTTGCTCGCCCAGGAGTTGCGTCAGGCTATGGCGGGTTACGGCTTGGGTGAGAAAATCAAACTTCTGGCAGAGCCCCCCGAGGAGGAGTCCAACCGTTCCGATCAGATAAAAGCCACCAAACCACATATAGCAAAAGTAGAGCAGCAACAGCTGCATGATGCTGAAGCGTCGCTCCACAACAGCGATATGCACACTTTCCTTGACGCCAGGCCAGGAGTTGTAAACACCGATGGCGATCACAGCCGGAATGAGCGGCCAGCCGGTGAGGCGCGCCAGCCCAATCAGTGTCAGCCCGCCCACCCCCAGCCCGAGGCCGCGATTGTTGCGTTTCTCTGGCGGATTCAGTTGCCGCTGCACGCCCTTGGTGAGCTCCAGCATCTGCTGATCCCTCAACTTGCCCGCGAGCCAGGGGTCGAGATGGGTCTGAACAAGACTCTGATATCGCTCGTCCAATCTGGCCAGGTAGGCGCGGATGGGGCCGGCAGCATCTGTCGGCGAGGCTTGCGTATTGCCGTCGGGGGCTCCATTTGACGAGGCTTGCGCCTTTGGTGGCTGCACTGGTGAGGTGAGCCTGTCGAGCAGGGTGGGCTGGAGATGCCGTCGCACGACAGTGGCGACGAAGGCACCGCCGCTCAAGGCGACAACAAGGAGTGGGATCATCTCGCCTGGCCCCCGTGTGCCCGAACAATCGCAGAAATATTAGTCAACACCAGATGCCAGTGGCCGGTGGGATGGTGAGTGCCAGAGTTCAAGGGGAGTTGAGGGGTTGGGTAGCTTTGGTGATGACGACCCTTTAGCTTTACTGTTTGAATTGGCTATTAATATAGGTTGCCAGCGGGCCGGATGTCTACTAGGAGCCTGTCGCGCATATCAGCAGGCACAAGCGACTCCCCTCCCCAGCCCAGGGAAGGTTCCGGG
>JBIIIX010000363.1:0-2801 GCA_044234415.1 Cyanobium sp. | reverse complement strand
GGCCCCGCCCACGCCAACGCGGCGGCCGCAAGCCTGGAGCTGTTCCGCCGCTCCTGGCAGAGCTACCGCTTGGTGCTGGAGCACGACCTGATGGAGCATCGTTCGCTCACGGCCGCGTTGGAGCCGCAGCTCCGGGCGGTCTGCCAGCGGTGGCGCCAACAACGATCCGACCAGCCGCTGGAGTTGATCGACCTGGGCTGCGGCGATTTGGCGCTGCTGCCGGAGATCTATCGCAACCTGCCGCTCGCTCGCTTCCTGGGCCTCGATGCCTCGCCGCCGGTGCTGCCCTTGGCCCGGCAGGCGCTGGAGCCGGCGCCCTTCGCTTGCGAATGGCTGTGCGATGACCTCAGCCGCTGGCTGCTGGATCCCTCAAGCCCCCAGCTGGCGATCGTGGTGAGTTGCTTCGCGCTGCACCACCTCGATCAGGCCGGCAAGCAAACGGCGCTGGAGGGGCTGCGCCAGCGGCTGCGGCCCGGCGGCGTGGTGCTGCTGGCCGACATGGTGCGCCACGACGGCGACAGCCACGACGAGCACATGCGCCGCAACCTGGGCCGCGTGCGCCGCTGGGCGGAGGTGATCGGAGCGGAGGCCAGCCAGGCCATCCACGATCATGTGGCCTGCTGCGATCACCCGGCCGATCTGGGCGAGCTGATGGCCCAGGCGCGGGCGGCCGGCTGGCGCCCCACCCCGCTCTGGAGCGACAACGACCGGCTCGAAGCCTTGCTGCGGCTGGAATTGGCCTGAAGTGCCGGAAGCCAACCGCGAACCACCAGCGGCGCCACTGCCTTGGGGCTGGCAACATGCGCCCAGATCAGGGGCCCAACCTTTCCATTAAAGGGCAACCACCTCACCCTGCACCACCTCCACCAGGATCAGATCACCGATCGCCGCCGGCGTGAACCCCAGCAGGCCATCAAGCCGCAATCAGCTGGCGCGGTGGCGGCGATGACTGCGGGGGTGGCGGAGACGGTGGAGACAGTGGAGGCGACGACGGTGGCGACGCCCGCATCAACTGCGGGAGGTGGCATCGAGCGCCGCAGCGACTAACGAGGCCCTGGCGGCTGAGGCAAGGGATGCAGAAGCGACGCCGACTGGGCCGGGCTGAAGGAAAGGCTGATCCAAGCGCAACCAATCAGCCGTTGTCAGTGGCGGCAGCTTGACGAGAGCCCGCGTCTTCTGCTGCTGCAGCTGCGGCGGCGGCGGCGGCGGCTGCAGCCTGGGCGGCGGTCCAGCCCTCGTGGGGCAGCGGTTCGGTGCCGTATTCCCAGTCGTCGTAGTCGGGATCGTTGCGGATCTGGCGATGCACGTCCTTTTGGACGTCGAAGTTGTGGGGATGGTCGGCCGCCATGGCTTGCTCCGCGGCGCCACCGGGGGCTTGGGCGTCAGGGGTCAGGCTCATAGCGGGGCTTGCGGCGCTTCCATTGTTGCCGATCGCTCCCAGCGCCAGGTGGGCCGGATCACAGGCGCAGGTGGGCGGGGTGGGCGGTGCCGCCGGACAAGCCAGAAATCGGGTGAATCCCCCATCTGTCCAAGGCTTCATAGCCAAGGCGAAAGCGGCGTTGAACAAGGGGCGATGCTGTCGCTCAGTGGGTGCCGCTCAAGCGGATGAACCAACGCAGCGACGCTGAAACGAAGCCGCAGAAGCAATGGCAAGAATCTCAGCTGGTTGCCTGGCTGATGGCCTGCATGATCCAGAGCATCGCTTGCTTTCTCGCCGCTTGGACCCGGCCTGCTCCGGAATCAACGGCGCCACATCCGGCCTGGTTTTAGCCAGCAAATCATGACGAAATCAATAGTCGCGCGTCACCCATTCGCGGCCATCAAAATAAAAGCTTGATTTGTCAAGACCTGATAAGCTTGTTGCGGTCTTTGAAGTGCCAAAGCCAGTGCGTAAGATGTCTTCATAGGAAGGGGTAGATGATGTCGCAAGCCTTCCGATCAGGCCATCCTGATTCAGATCAGCATTGAGGCTGGCTTCCCGCCCAACGAACTGGCTGGGGCTCAGCAAGGCGGAAGTTGTGAGGGCCCCGCTGCTGCTGAGGCTCCAGCTGGAGTACTGGTAAGTGTTGGCATTGCGCCAGTAGAGCTCGTAACCGGAGCCTGAGGCAACGGCGGCGGTGGCCCGCCAGCCGGCGCCGGGATTCGAGGCGGAAGCAACCTTGCCGGAGAAAGTCACCTGAACCGGCACGCCGCTGCCGCTGCGCAAGGCGTAGCCCAGGGCGTTGCTACCGAGGTTGACACCGCTCATCGTGGTGGAGCCGGCGGTGTAGGCCAGCCCGGTGATGCCATCCCGATTGAGATCGCTATCAAGACTGCGTTCAATTTGGAAGAACTCCAAGGGAGTGAGCGTGGCGCTGGAGGTCACCGCGCCGCTGCTGCTCAGCGACCAGCGGGCGTATTGGGAAGTAGGGCTGTTGCCGTTGCGCCAGTAGAGCTCATAGCCGGAACCGGATGCAAGGGCGGCGATGGCCTGCCAGCCGGCGCCGGGATTCGAGGCGGAAGCAACCTTGCCGGAGAACGTCACCTGAACCGGCACGCCGCTACCGCTGCGCAAGGCGTAGCCCAGGGCGTTGCTACCGAGGTTGACGCCGCTCATCGTGGTGGATCCGGCGGTGTAGGCCAGCCCGGTGATGCCATCCCGATTGAGATCGCTATCAAGACTGCGTTCCGTTTGGAAAAACTCCAGCGGGGTGAGGATGGTGCTCGAAAGCACCGCGCCGCTGCTGCTCAGCGACCAGCGGGCGTATTGGGAAGTAGGGCTGTTGCCGTTGCGCCAGTAGAGCTCATAGCCGGAACCGGAG
>JBIIIX010000411.1:0-2809 GCA_044234415.1 Cyanobium sp. | reverse complement strand
AATGTCATTGCCGGCGGTGGCACCACCGATCATGATCCGCTCCAGCAGCTCCTTGTCGCTCCATTGCGAGCCATCGGCAAAGCGGATCTGTTCAACTCGATCGCTTGGGGATGCCAAGTATTGAAGCACTGTAAGGCTATCGCCACTGCTGAATGTCAACTGCAGATTGTTGCCATGCCGAAACACCCCACTCAGATCATTGGGGTTAAGGTCAAACAACTGAATCATATCGAGGTTAGCCACATTTGCATCGCGGTCGCTGAGCTTGTCATGGCCATCACCGCGGCTGAACAAAAACAGATCATCACCAGCGCCGCTCGTGATCAGATCATTGCCTTTGCCGCCGAGGTGAATGTCACGACCAGAGCCACTGATCAGCTCATCGTCGCCATCCAGACCCAACAGGAAGTCATCGCCGGAGGTATCCGTAATCAGGTCTGATGCTGCAGAACCAGCTCGCAGGATTGAATCGGCAAGAATCACGGTTGAAAGTAGAATCTGATTGGCGTTAGACCGCATGGCGCGGCCCAGGCCCGCAGCAAGTGCCTTGCCCTGATCAGGCAACAGCTTCATGGCCTGACCAAGATCTTGGAGACGCTGCCGATCCCGCAGGGGATCAAAAGAGCTCTCAATCCAGCGAGCAGCCTTGCTGGCATCCAGACCAGTCACGCCAGTGCGCGCATCACTCATCTCCTGCGAAGACTGGAGGAGGATGATTAACTCGTTTTGGGCAATGAGGCTGATGGCGATGCTGCGTTTTAACTCCTCGAATGTCTGATCCAACAATGCCAACCCAGTCTGGCTTGGGTTGCGATAGTCTGCACCAGCGCGAAAGTCCTTGCCCAGCAGACGCTCCAGTGCGCTGAGCTTTTGCTGGTAGGAAGGATCGAGCGTACTGACGCTTGAAGTTGTTGTCGCAGCGACGCCCGTCCAGGCAAAGATGAATTCATTCAGAAGCTGCGACCGTTCTTGGTCAGCTGCCTTGAACCACTTTTGCAATAAATGTAGCAGCCGTCCGCTCGGATCATTGCCAATCGCCTGCCTCAAATTATGGACGACACCACTTCCATGTAGATTCGGGATTCGTTTCAACCATGGCGTCGTCGGTTCAACTTGCCGATCAATACTGTTGGATTGATCAACAGCAAACCAGACATCATGCATCGCATATCTGCCGGCATTGCGAGTATAGGAGCCAATTTCACCATGGCGATTGCCTTGCCGATCAACGCTGTTCTCGCGTCGAAAGCTGAGATCTAGTGATTCAATCCCAAGACTTGAGAGGCTACGTATTTCACCTGGCTCTACCGTTGCCGAGCTGTTTGCATCCACCCAAACGGCGATGCTGCTCCAACTTGAATCGTTGCCATTGACAATGCCATTGCGATCTGAGTCCAACGTCGCCAGAGCCTCAAAGCCATGGCTGGCTCTGCGACCGTCTGCTAACAGGCTGTAATTGCCAAAGAGCTCTTTACCGGAATCGATCAAGCCATTTGCATTGAGATCGCGAACCAACAAGCCGTCCTTGGCTCCAACCCAACCCGTTCTTTCCGCGAAACCGTCGGAATTGTAATCGAAATGAACGCGCCAGTCATTTAGGGCTAGGGTGTCGATCCCGTTGCCATCAAGATCAAGCACGATCGGCGAAATGTGATGTTCGGCATCCGCAAACAACCCCCGCATCCTTGCAAGGGTCCAACCATGGAGATCCGCCAATCCATTGGCAACGATCGCGAAAGCTTCATCACCGTAGGTACTGCCGAGATGGGCTCCCAACATGCCCAGTCCCAAGCCCAAAGCAAGTCCTAAACCACCAGTCGCCCCACCAAAAATGGCGAGGGCAAGAGCTGCCCCTATGCGTCCGCCAAGCAAGGCCCCGCCATTCTCGAGCGCCCATTTGCTGAGCAGCGAATCGCCCTTCTCCCGATCGCCTTGATCATAGGCTTGCTTCGCTTCCAAGCCAACAAAGCCCAACCGAAACACATCCACAGCATCGGTGAGCATGCCAAGGCGATTCAGCGAGCCCATCAGGAAACTAGCGATGCGTGCATCCAAAGGCCGATCGATAACGGGCCCCAAATCAATCTCTAGTTTCTTCAGAACTTGCAGACCCTGACTGTGGGACTGCGCCATTTCAAGATCAAAATATCCGCCCAGCTTTTGAAACTTTAGTGTTGGATCAAGCGGCTTGTGTGAAAGACCACGCATGCCGGCGAGGAATTCGCCCGAATCAATTGTGACGCGGCCACGCTCCACGATTGGCTGGCCTTCCGCACTGACGGGAATGCCTAGGCGAGCTGTCCGTAAGGCTGACATCGTGCGAATCGCCTCGAAGGCCTCAACCGGGACACCATTGGTTTTGGGCAGCGATGCCAGGAGTTCACGCGGGATTCCATCGATCGATTTGACGTTGACGTTCTCGAGCAGAATTGGTAATTCAGTGCGGGCAAAGATGCGATCAATCTTGGCATTGCCGGTAAAGGTCAGCACATCGCCTTTGGCGCTGGTCACAAACCGCGCCGAGGCATCGTCCCATAATCCCGGCTCCAAAAGAACACCATTTTCGTAGCGGCCATACAGGAACGTGCTTATGGCGGCTTTATCTCCATTAAAGACTCGTTCAAGCGCTGTAATTAGCTTATAATTTCTGTCTGGAGACCCTTCATCCATTACCATGAAACGCCCCATGTCCGTGTTGCCCATCACACGCACGCCATCGGCATTGGCCGCCAAGGCATTGGCCAAGTCGACGGTGCCAAGCTGGACCTTGCCAGACTCGTGCATGAGGTTATGGGCACCACTAAACAGC
>JBIIIX010000362.1:0-2823 GCA_044234415.1 Cyanobium sp. | reverse complement strand
AGCAGCTGTTCCAGCCGCTGTTGCTCCTCATCCGGCAAGGAGCGATCCAGCAAGCCGCTGGCGGTTTCATGGAACAACGTCCAGCCCGTCACGATGATGTTGATCGCCACGGCGATCGCGATCAGGGGGTCGAGGATGGTCAACCCGGTCAGTTTCACCAGGCCAAGGCCCAGCACCAAGCCGATGGAGGTCCAAACATCCGTGAGCAAATGATGGGCATCCGCCCGCAGGGTGATCGAGTGAAACCGCTTGGATGCCTTGAGCAGCACCCAGGCCACCAGGCCATTGAGGGCGGTGGCCAGCAAGGCCATCGCCAGGCCGATCCCCAGTTGCTCCAACGGCTGGGGCTGCTGCAAGCGCCCGATGGCGGCATGGAGGATGGCGAAGGCCGCCACCACGATCAGCACACTCTCCAAGCCGCTGGAGAAGTATTCAGCCTTGAAATGACCGTAGTGGTGCTGGCGATCGGCGGGCTTGGCCGCTAGCGAGAGCGCCCAAAAGGCTCCCAAGGCCGCCACCAGATTCACCCCCGATTCCATCGCGTCGGAGAGCAGCCCCACCGACCCGGTCAACCGCCAGGCCCAGGTCTTGAGCACGATCGTGGCCACCGCGGCGGCCACGGACAGCAGCATGTAGGAGCGGGGAGAGGCAAACAGCATCGCGATTGTGAGAGTTCCTCAAGCAACCCGGGGCCTAGGGGGGAGGGAACAGGCCGGGGCTCCAGGGCTGCGCCGCTCAAGGGAGGATAGGTCAGCTGCGGTTGGCGGAATCGGGCTGGATCTGCCGGAGGCCTTGCCCGCGGGCCCTCGCTCCCTGGGCCAATGGCCAGATGGATCGCACGGCGGAGCCGCTCCTGCGGCAGAGCGAGGCTGGCCGCCCTGCCGCCGTGAGCTGATGGCGCCATGGTGCCGGCCTCGTTGCTGAGACGTTGAGGCAACAGCTCGTCCAACGCGATTGATCTCCCCTTTGGTCAAGGTCAACAGCAAGCTGCTCATCCACTCGAACAAGAAGCGCAACAAACCGCCGATCTGAGCTGGTGTGAGTAGGCCGGTGAGCAGGGGCCCTATTGCGCGCTGCAGGGGTGCTGGAGGCTGAGGCGGCTGCGGATCCACCGCCACCAGCGTGTGCGGGCTCCACACAGCAGCCCTGCGCGGGTGCCCGTGGGTGCTCCGCATCCTGCTCACGATCGCGCCCCTGCCGTTGCACGAACGCCGTCGTGCTGGCAGTCCCGCACTCACCCCTGGCCCGAGGGCTCCGCTCGCCATGCTTGTGCCACGTCCTGCGGCTGCGCTGCCTCGCTCCTGCTGCAGGCTGCAGCGGCTTGCTTACTGCCCACAGCAACATGCAGCATTCAGGTGCATCTCTTCGCCTGAATGCTGCAACTCAGCTGATTGCAGGTCGATCAAGTCGCCCTAAGCTTTTGAGAGCCGGCTTTGCCTAAAACCGCTCACTCAATCTTTATCAAGAACCATGAACTTTTTGATGTCTAGAGCGACCCGCATCGGGAATCGCGTCTCCAAATCTTTGCCCCGCGTTGCCCTGGCAACCACCGGCCTGGTTGCTGGCGCCAGCCTGTTCTCGGGGGGCGAGGTGAAGGCGTCTCTAGCTTTGGATCCCGGCCTAAAATCATTCAACATCAATTGCAACTGCTCCAATCCAGCCTATTCAGGCACCGTTGGCTGGGATTTCACAGTTAAAAAGTGGCAAAGCATCGATTTTCTCGGTGTCTACGACGCTGGGGGTGATGGTTTGGCTGTGGCGACCGATGTAGGCCTTTGGAATCGAGGCACGAACACGCTTTTGGCTTCCGTGACCGTTCCGCAGGGCACGGCTGGGCACCTTCTGGGCCAATTTCGCTATGCCCAAATCCCCGCTCTCGCGCTTCAACCCGGCGTGAATTATGCATTGGGAGCTCTTTATTAACAGCCCTTTCAAAGCGATTGGTATCAGCTCATTACCAATAACGATTTATTCGCTAATTGGATTAACTATGGCAATCCCACTGAAGTCGCGGGGGGTGCTCTTGCCCTGCCGGCTAATCTAGGCCAACCGCCCTATGGGATCTATGGCCCCAACCTTGCTTCCATACCTGGCCCCCTGCCGATCCTCGGTGCCGGTGCCGCCTTTGGCTTCACCCGCAAGTTGCGCCGTCGCGTGAAGGCCATGCGACTGGCCTGATCTCTGTAGTTGCATCACACCCTTAGCTCCATCACACCAACGTTGGATCCCTGTGCTCCCTCCGCTGCCCAGCGGGGGGAGTTTTTTTGTGGAGAGGCCCAGCCGCCAGGGTTCTGCACTCAGCCCCGGGCCATGACCACCCACCCGTGATCAGATCCTCGCCACCTCCGCCGCTTGGCTGGCGCTGTTGTTGAACGTGATCGCCGGCCTGGCTGTCAAGCGGGTGCGCTAGCGCGGCTGAGGCTGAGATCGGCTGAGGCTGTTGAGAGCCGTGCGGCCAGCCACTGCCCAGGCGCTGCAGAGCGCTGCAATGCGCAGCCAGTGCCCAGCACCGCGCTGCAATTTGAGGTAGTTCTCTGCACAAATGCCACACGAATGCTGGCTGTTCAATCTCTCCATCAGGTCTATGGTTTCAGCGAGTGGCTCTTCTTTGAGCCGCACACCTGTCCTCTTCATTCATTGGTTATGACATCAGTCTTCTTCGGGGCATCCCGGCTCAGGAATCGCCTCTTCAAAGCCCTGCCCAGCCTTGCCCTGGCCGCCACTGGCTTGGTTGCTGGCGCCAGCCTGCTCTCAGGTGGTGAGGCGAAGGCGTTTAATTGCACCTTTGGTGGTGCTTCTCCAACATGCACAACTGGTGTATGG
>JBIIIX010000361.1:0-2837 GCA_044234415.1 Cyanobium sp. | reverse complement strand
TCCTGAGCCGCCGTGAACGGGTGCTGGGGCTGATCCAGGAGGAACTTGCGGCGCTGCGCGGCCGCTACAACTCGCCACGTCGCACCCAAATCCTCGACCTGGAGGGCGGCCTCGAGGACATCGACCTGATCGCCAACGAGCGTTCCGTGGTGCTGCTGACCGCCAACGGGTACCTCAAGCGCATGCCGGTGAGCGAGTTCGAGGCCACCAGCCGCGGCACCCGCGGCAAGGCCGGCACCCGCAGCCAGGGCGAGGAGAGCGTGCGGTTGTTCATCAGCTGCAACGACCACGACGACCTGCTGCTGTTCAGCGATCGCGGCGTGGTGTATTCGGTGCCGGCCTATCGCGTGCCGGTGGGCAGCCGCGCCGCCAAGGGCACGCCAGTGGTGCAGCTGCTGCCGATCCCTCGCGAGGAGGCGATCACCTCCCTGCTCGCTGTCAGCGGCTACGACGCCGATGCCGTGTTGGTGATGCTCACCCGCGGCGGCTTCATCAAGCGCACCCTGCTCTCGGCCTTCGCCAACATCCGCTCCAATGGCCTGATCGCCATCTCCCTGGAGGCGGGCGATGCGCTGCGCTGGGTGCGGCTGGCCCAGCCGGGCGACAGCGTGCTGATCGGCTCCCTGCGGGGCATGACCATTCACTTCCGCCTCAGCGATGAGGAGCTGCGGCCCCTGGGCCGCAGCGCCAGGGGCGTGCGGGCCATGAACCTGCGCGGCAGCGATGAATTGGTGAGCATGGATGTGCTGCCCGCCGAGCTGGCCGACCGGGTGGCCAGCTCCAGCGCCGCTGAGGAGGGCGAGGCGGAGGTCGAAGGCGATGAGCTGGCCAACGCCGAGGGGCCTTGGGTGCTGGTGGCCAGCGCCAGCGGCCTGGGCAAACGGGTGCCGGTGGATCAGTTCCGCCTGCAGAAGCGGGCCGGCATGGGGTTGCGGGCGATCAAGTTCCGCCGCGAGGGCGACGCGCTGATCGGGCTGCGGGTGCTGGGGGCCGGCGAAGAGCTGCTGTTGGTGAGCGAGCGCGGCGTGATCGTGCGCATGCAGGCCGATGCCATCCCCCAGCAATCCCGCGCCGCCACCGGTGTGCGGCTGCAGCGCCTCGATGCTGGCGATCACCTGGCGGAGGTGGTGCTGGTGCCGCCGGCGCCGCCGGAGGAGGAGGGCGCCGAAGCGGCGGGCGAGGCGGCGGCTGGCGGTGGTGTTGGCGGAGCTGGTGGTGTTGGCGGAGCTGGCGGGGTTGAAGCGCATCTCGCGAGCGCCGATGCCGAACCCGAAACCAGCAGGGAGGGCCTCTCGGCTGCGGCGGATGAGGCGGACGAGCCGGATGAAGCGGATCTGGAAGACGACGAGACGGAGGGTTGATCTCTCAGGGTTGATCCCCTCGCGAGTACCCCTCTCATCTGGATATCCGCCGCTGCTAGCGCCGCGGCAACAGCCAGCTGAGCTGTGAACGGAAGGGCACGAACCGCGTTGGCCAGCTGCCTGGCCGTAGTTTGCGAGTCTGGCTCCGGCCCCAGCGCCCGCGCCCCTACGATCCGCAGCGCCACCGCCAGCTCACCCCTGACCTCCCCCGCCGCCATCGCCGATGTTCTGGTGGTGGGGGCCGGCCCGGCGGCCCTGGTGATCGGCGCTGAACTGGCCAACCGCGGCCTGGCGGTGCGCGGCATCGCCCCCCAGCCGGCGGACGCCCCTTGGGCCAACACCTACGGCATCTGGGGGCCGGAGGTGGATCGCCTCGGCCTGGGGCATCTGCTGGAGCACCGCTGGAGCGACTGCCTCAGCTGGTTCGGCCCCGAACCCACCCGCCACGGCCACGACTACGGCCTGTTCGACAAGCGGGCGCTGCAGGAGCACCTGTTGCGGAGCTGCCGCTCTGGTGGCTTGAGCTGGCGCCAGGGGCGGGCCGTGGCCCTCCGCCACGACGCGGATCGCTCGACGTTGGTGGATGACCAGGGCGGTGAACACCAGGCGCGGCTGGTGATCGAGGCCACCGGCCACCAACCCCTGTTCGTGCAGCGGGCCGATGATGGCCCGGTGGCGGGCCAGGCGGCCTACGGCATCGTCGGCCGTTTCAGCGCACCGCCGCTGGAGGCCGGGCGCTTCGTGCTGATGGACTATCGAGCCGACCACCTGGAGCCCGAGGAGCGCCAGGAACCGCCCACCTTCCTCTACGCCATGGACCTGGGTGGCGGCCGCTTCTTCGTGGAGGAAACCTCGCTGGCGCTGGCGCCGGCCGTGCCCTTCCACACCTTGCGGCACCGGCTGCAGCGGCGCCTGGCCCATGGGGGCGTGGCGGTGCTGGAGGTGGAGCACGAGGAGTTCTGCCTGTTCCCGATGAATCCCGCCCTGCCCGATGGCAGCCAGCGGGTGGTGGGCTTTGGCGGTTCCGCCTCGATGGTGCACCCCGCCTCCGGGTACATGGTGGGCAGCCTGCTGCGGCGGGCGCCGGCCCTGGCTGAGGCGATCGCTTCGGCATTGGATCGGGGCCCGGCCTCGCTGCAAGGGGCGCCCCTGGCCGCCGCCGCCTGGCAGGCCCTCTGGCCCGAGGAGCTGCGCCGCCGCCATGGCCTGCATCGCTTCGGGCTGGAGAAGCTGATGCGGTTCGAGGAGGCGCGGCTGCGCCATTTCTTCGCCACCTTCTTCGGCCTGCCCACCGAGCTCTGGTATGGCTTTTTGACCAACACATTGCCGCTGCCCGAGCTGCTGGCGGCCCAGCTGCGCCTGTTCGCCAACGCCCCCGGCGACGTGCGCTGGGGACTGCTGCAGCCCCGGGGCCGCGAGCTGGCGTTGCTGGGGCGGCTGCTGATGCCGGGGTGAGGGGCGGCCGGGAGGCGGCTG
>JBIIIX010000360.1:0-2850 GCA_044234415.1 Cyanobium sp. | reverse complement strand
CGGGCATCGCTAGAGCGTCTCCCCCATGCAGCATCGATCGAAGCAATCTCTGCAGCTCAATCTCTGCAGCTCAATCTCTGCAGCTCAATCTCTGCAGCTCAACCGCTGGGTCTCAAGCTCTGGGGCTCAATCTCTGGGGCTCGAATCATCTTCGCTGGTCTTCTCTCTACGCTCGTCTTTAGGTTTGGCTGGATCACTAGCCTGGACGCAGCAAGTTTTCCGCCCGTTGGCTCGCGGCTTCCGCTCCCTTTCCAGCCGAGTTAACGCCGCGGCGGCGGAGCTGAAGGCCCGGCTGGAGCCGCAGAGATTCGCCTGCGCTTTCATTGATATTGACAAGCGCAGCGACAGCTCGGCCGGCGCCGATTGGAAATGCACGCTCTACTAGCAAAACCAGCGCTGCCAGACGTTGCTTCGGCTGCAAATGCTTCTGCTGCCAATGCTCATCCAGCCAATGCTTATCCTGCAAACGCCAAACGGCAGGGCCAGCGCCTTGCCTCACCCCAGGCATCGGCCTCAACTGCCCCCTGAGCTCGCTGATCCAGCGCTGACCAGTTCCGCTTCGATGCCGTCTGGTTGAAGGGTGACTTGTTGTGTTCCCTCCGCAGGCGCTGCACTGCCGCCGGCGCCGTTCTGCTCCAGGTTGCGGCGATAGGTGGCCAGCTGGCTTTCGATCTGCAGCCGCACCAAATCCCGATATTCCAGGAAGTGCTCGTTGTGGGCGCACACCGCCAGGTATTGCTCCGCCACGCCCGGGTTGGCCATCAAGATGTGCACCAGGTGGTGCCAAAAGGCCCAACGCGTCGAGCGCACCACTCCCTGGCGCCAGCAGACGATCAGCAAAGCGCGCACCACCACCCACTCGGGCCACTGGAAAGCGGCTTTCACCCGCGGTGCTCCGAGCTTGAGGAAATAGCGATAGACGCGATCCAGGTAGGTGTCGGGGGCATAGAGATGGCTAAAGGCATCCACATATTCTTTGGCGATGTCCTCCACCGGGCGCGTTGGCACGAAGTTCATCAAGGTGGTTTGGTTGATGTTGCCGCCATCGGCGATCAAGCGCCCCTCCCGCTGCAGGCGGTGCCAAAGAGCTGTGTGGGGCAGGGCCTGCAGCATGGCGAAGGTGGTGGTGGGGATTCCAGTGGTTTCGGCAAAGTCCACAATCCTCTGGCCGGCTCCTGCCTTTTCGCCATCGAAGCCGATGATGAAGCCGGCGATGACCCGCAGGCCGGCGCGGGTCACCTTGTCGATCGAATCGAGCAGGGGTGAACGGGTGTTCTGGTGCTTCATCGTCAGCGCCAAGCTGTCGGTGTCGGGGGTTTCGATGCCCATGAACACCGCCGCGAAGTTGCAGGCCAACATCAGGTCCAACAACTCATCATCTTCGGCCAGGTCGAGGGAAGCTTCGGTATCGAAGCGGAAGGGGTAGCCACGCTTCTCCTGCCAGGCGGCCAACTCGCGCAGCAACAGCTTGACGTTGCGCTTGTTGCCGATGAAGTTGTCGTCGACCATGAACACCCCACCGCGCCAACCCAGCTGATAAAGGCACTCCAGCTCGGCAACCAGTTGGCCAGGGTTTTTGGTACGGGGCTTGCGCCCGTACAGCACGATGATGTCGCAAAACTCGCATTGAAACGGGCAGCCGCGCGAAAACTGCACCGACATGGAGTCGTAGGCGCTGCGCTCCAGCAGGTCGTAGCGGGGGATCGGTGTTGACGTGACATCCGGCTTTTCTCCATTAGCGCTGTAGCGACCCCGCGTCGCTCCCTGACGCAGATCCTCCACAAACAGCGGCAATGTGATCTCCCCTTCGTCCAGAATCAGGTACTCCACCCCGGCCGCCTCGAGCTCCTCGGGGGTAGAGCTGGGGTATGGTCCTCCCACGGCGACAGGCTTGCCGTGTTGATGGGCCAGAGCGATCTGACGCATCATGTCTTCCTTTTGCACGATCATCGCCGAAATGATTACCAGATCGGCCCAACCCCACTCTTCGTCTGTCACCGGACGAATATTGGTGTCGGCCAGTTTGTAGGTCCATTCCTGGGGCAGGATGGCGGCCACCGTGATCAGCCCTAGCGGCGGCAGCAATACCTTGCGGTTGACCAGCTCAAGGATTTTTTCGTAGGACCAGAAGGTTTTGGGAAAGCGTGGATAAACCAGCAAAATGTTCACGCGGCTGGTCCCCTTTCTTATGGAGACTCATCCTAGCGGCAATCTGCCAAGCCGGCCCCCGCCCTGGGCGTCGTCTAGAAGCGGCGGGGGCGGTGCCAGATTGCCGCTCAGCGAGCCTCGCGACTAAGGCCCGCCCGGCCTATGGTTTGCAAGTCCCGTCAGCAGTGTCGTGGTTTGCACCCTTGGGTTCAAGCCGTAGGCGACGCCGGCTGGCCCATTCCTTCGGAGGAGGTGTCCATGCAACCCAGTTCTATGTCTCAGGGTCTGTCGACCGCGGAGAACGCCGCCTGATCGCACTGAACGGTTGATCCGGCTGTGATTTTTCGGTTCCGCGTTCCATGCGGACCCGGCGAGAGCCCCCACCCTGGCGTTTGTCGCCGGAGTGGGGGCATCGTTTTGGAGGCCTTTTGGAGGCCTCAGCTCAGGCAGGCTCAGCTTCTGGCCCTGGCTTCGTTGGCGTGGCTGCCTCGGCCGAGCCATAGCCCCGTTCCTGCGGCCACCAGCACCACCACCAGACTCAGGGCCGTCCAGGCCCCAAGCCCCCAGCCCACGACCGCCAGCGGCGCCAGCACGGTGATCACCCCACCGGCCAATAAGGGCTGCAGCAGCAGCTGTTTGATCGAAAACGGGGTGAGGGCATCGCCGTGATCGCCGGGGTCGGCCATGTTCAGCAACAGCAGG
>JBIIIX010000359.1:0-2860 GCA_044234415.1 Cyanobium sp. | reverse complement strand
CAGAGACGGATTGGATCGGCAGGAGGGGGCCGAACAGTTCCTCCTGCATCAGAGGGTCGTCAGCGTTTTCAACCGCCACCAGGGCGGGAGCGATCCGGCGGCGGCTCGGGTCGATCGCACCGCCATGGAGCACCTGGCCGCGAGCCTGGGCACCCGCCAGCAGGCCAGCGAGCCGCTCGAACTGGGCGGTGTTGACGATGCAGCCCAGGTCGGGGCTGGCGAGGGGATCGGATCCGTAAAAGCGCGTGAGCTCGGCGGCGATCGCCGCCGCGAGGGGCTCACGCACCCCTTCCTGAACCAGCAGGTGGTCGGGGGCGATGCAGGTCTGGCCGGCGTTGAGGCTGCGGCCCCAGGCCAGGCGCCGAGCCGAAACCGCCAGATCGGCATCGCGGAGCACGATCGCCGGACTCTTGCCTCCCAGTTCCAGGGTCACCGGGGTGAGGTGCCGGGCGGCGGCCGCCATCACCAGACGGCCCACCCGCCCGCCACCGGTGAAGAAGATGTGGTCATAGCGATCCTCCAGCAGGCTTGCTGCCACCACACCATCGCCGCAGACCACCTGCACCACCTCCGGAGGGAAGCAGGCAGCCACGGCCTCGGCGATCAGGGAGGCGGTGCGAGGAGCATGCTCCGAGGGTTTGAGCACCACCGTATTGCCGGCGGCCAGCGCGCTCACCAGGGGGCGCAGACAGAGCTGGAACGGGTAATTCCAGGGGCCGATGATCAGCACGCAACCGAGGGGTTCCGCCTGCTGGAAGGCCTGGCCGGGGCGAAGGGGCAGTTCCAGCGACAGCCGCCGCGGCGCCATCCAACGACGCAGGCGGCGGCGACAGAACCGCAGCTCCTGGCGAATGGCCACCAGCTCGAAGCTGGCTTCCAGGGCGGGTTTGCCGAGATCAGCGGCGAGGGCCTCCAGCACCTGAGGCTCGTGCCGCCGCAGCAGGGTCTCCAACCGTTCCAACTGTTGCAGCCGCCAGGCCAGGGGGCGGGAGTCGCCACGGCTCACCGGCTCACGCATGGCCGCGACCGGAAGGCGCAAGCTTGCGGCAGATGCAGCCGATGGGGAGCGGAGGGTGGTGCTCATGGGAGAGGCCCGGTGCTGGCGGCAGGTCGGCATAGGCGCAGGGGATCACCAGCGGGTGGTGACACAACAGGCGAACCCCAACGCGGGGTGAGCTTAGGGGTTTCCGATGCATCCCTGTCGGAGGCTGAACCGCGAGAACCAGATCCGGCCAGGCCCGCCGTTGGCTGATCAATGCTTGCTGATCAAAGCTTGCTGATCAATGTTGGCTGATCAAGCATGTTGGGGACAAGACGGCTGGTCGAATCGCCGCTGATCCGCAAGGCCCGGATGCTGAGCCAACCAATCCCAACCAATCCCAGCTAATCCCGGGAGATAGCGAGGACGCCTAGCATCACGATGTTGACAGCCTCAAGCTGAACACCGGCGTGCGGCATGGGCTGGCGCCGCTGGGCCAGCTTGGTGATCGATGCGGGCGCAGGCGATGTGCAGCAGGCCGCCACCACCGTGCTGCACATCTGCAGAGCTGGGGCTCGGCGGCACTTCCCTGCTGGAGATCAGCCATCTGAGCTCAGCTTGATCGGCTTGCCCCTGCTGCTAACGGCTGTGGCGATCGATCCAAGAGATGAAGAAACAACACGCCTGCCCAGACACCCTTGATAGGCCAGAGCTAGCCTTGCAAGGAACATCAGGTGTTGATCATGCCCGTCTACAACGCATTCTCAGGCTTGAACGATAAAAGCTACGACCTGCCCAACCAAAATTGGCTGCCTGTCGGCCCAGCATTCAAATTGAATAAGCTCAACGAGGGCACGGCAATTGAACTCGAATACTCCGGCGAAGCCTTGGCAGCTTCCATCACACGTGGCAATGGCATTCTTTTTGAGATTAGGCTAAATAACACCCGTCCGAGCTATCTCTCCAGGGGCAGCCTTAAGACCACGGACCTGCAGTGCGAAATCTCCGCCAAGAGCATTTATGTGGGGCTACCGAAAGCAACCTACACGGTTCAGATCTACGCCCAGGCTGCCAATGCCGGATCTTCCGCCAAAGGAGTTGTGCTCGATCCAGGTGGCTGGTCAGAAGCAATCATCAGCACGGAACTCTGAGCCGGAACACAACCCACTGCAGGATGGCAATGCACATTTTGGCCTCCTGCCATGCATGGGCCCTCTTCTTTTGACCCCCTGTCGGCTTGTTGACTGAACAGGGGGTTGGCTGAGGCCGGTCAACATAGTCAGCCGCCAGAAACAGAAAATTGCTAGTGTCGCAGTGCTTGGCGCTGAACACGTTGATGTCTCAGGCGCCCCGAGGTCTTAAGCTGCGATGAAAGGCCTGCGCATCACAGCCGGCGGTCTCTTCCGCACGGCGATGCGATCAGGGATCGCTTCTGACGAGGCATGGACTTGCAAACAACCATTCCAGGCAACCATCCAAGGGCAGCGCGAAAGCTGGTCATCCGGGTCAGCGGGGACTTTTGAGATGAGCGTACGCGTCAGGGCCATCTGCAACTGGACGGATTCTGCATCATTGAATCGCAGAATTATGGAGCAGTCCCTATGGACTGAATCCGATGGCATTGAGTTCGTGGATGACGATTGCTACGATTGGCTGGTGATCTTTAACGCCAAGAAAAAGGTAAAACCTCGCGTCCCGAAGCAGCGAGTGATCGGCTTTATTCAAGAGCCACCTGACCACACATTCTACGACCGAAAGATCGGCACATACTGCTCTGTCGTTTATACTTGTGCCGACCCAAGTACCTACAGCATTCGCGGCAAGCTTATCGGTTTTCCGTGTGGGATGTTCTACCACATGCCCGGCCCGCTCACGGATTAC
>JBIIIX010000358.1:0-2867 GCA_044234415.1 Cyanobium sp. | reverse complement strand
AGCTCGCTGCCACTGCGGGTCACCACCCAGCCGGCGTCCTGCATCGCCGCCGGTGCCACCACCAGACCCACGGGCTGCAGATAGCCAAGCCACTCCTGGTGGGCTTTCAGCTCGGGGTCAACGGTGGGGGGGCGGCGGGGCATGGGCTCAGAAAATGGGGGCTAAGGCGGATCTGCAACTTGTCTTATTTTTCGAGCTCAAGGCCTGTCATCACTGAAGAGTGGTGCTGGCTGGGGCGATGGATCGGTCGATTCACTTGGCTTATTCCTCCCGCTCCAGTTGGCCTATTACCCACTCCAGCCATGGGTCCCGGAGCTGCCAGCTGCGGATCCGCTGACCTGGCCGCGCGGGTTCCAGCAGCCCCTGCTCCTCCCAGTCGCGCAGCCAGTCCTGGGCCGTTGTGGGCGAGACAGCGAACCACTCCTCCAGGTCGCCGGGCCTGAACTGGGCAGCCTCGGCCTCACCGGCGGCCACACGGGCGCGCAAGCGCGTCAGCAGCTGCTGGCTGCGGCGGTCCATCCCTTCCCAAGGATGCGGATCCGGTCGTTCTTGCCTGGCCTGCAGGCCTTCCGCCCTAGCGGCCAGATCATCCGCGGCCTGGCGGATCACCTGGCAGAAATAGTGCAGCCAGGGGGTGTGATCCGGGTCGTGGCGGCCCTCGTAGAAGTCCACGGGGCAGTCCAGTTGCAGTGCCGCGTAGTAGCTCTCCCGATCAGCGGCGAACCACTCCTCGAAACTCAGGAATCCCCGAAAGGCGTAGCCGCTGCGCCACAGCGATGCTGTGGCCAGCAGGCGCCCGCAGCGGCCATTGCCATCCGGAAAGGGGTGGATGGAGATGAACCGATGGCTGAGCAGAGCTGCCCGGATCAGCGGCGGCACCTGCTCGCTCGCTTGCCACCACTGGCAGAGCTGCTGCATCAACGGGCCCACATCCTCTGGCTTGGGTGGGGCGTAATCAATGCGACGGCTGACCGTGTCCACCACCGGCACTTCCTCGTCGCGAAACACCGATCGCTGTCGCCGCCTGCCGCGTCCGCGCACGATCACTACAGCGTGCAGCTCCTGAATCCATGCCTCACTGAGGGGACCGCTGCCTTGCGCCCATTCCTCCACCCGATCGAGGGCACGCCAGTAATTGCGCACCTCCTGCTCCGCCTTGCTTCCCTCGCGATCTGCCTTCGCGATCGCCTGCCGCACGGCTGCGTCGTCAAGCGAATTGCCCTCAATGCGCGTGCTGCTGCGGGTGCTGCGCTGGTAGGCCGCGTGGCGCAAGCGCAGGCTTTCATCCGCAGGCAGAGGCAGCAACGCAACCCTGGCCCGGGCATCGGCGATGGCGCAGAGATCAGCTACCAATGCATCGCTATAGCGGAAGCGGGGTTCCCAGGGCGTGAGCGAGGAACGCTTCATGGCTATCCGCTGATCGGCCAGAGATACACGAGACCGGCCGGCTCCAGCCGGTTGGTGATCACCCGGTAGCTCTCCTGAATCCGCTTGGGTTCGGTGGACAACTCAGCCTCAATCGCGTCCAGGCGCCGCTGCCAGTGTTTCTGATCGGCCGCCAGCTGCTTACGCTCCTGGCTCGTGAGCTTCTGTAGATCCAGCGCCGGCACCTCCAGCTGCTCTTCCAGGCCAGGGATCAGGGCGGTGGGATCGGCTGCCGCAGCTTGTCGATCCAGCCTGGCCAGATCCCGGTTCCGCTGCCGCACGGTGGCGTTGATGCGTTTGCGCTGGGCACGGAGCACCTCCTTGAGTGCTGCGGCCTCCGTGTCCCCACGCTGCTTGAGCAGCTCTGCCGCGGCAGCCTGGGCCTGCTGGGCTGCCGCATCCAAGGCTGGTTTGAGGGCAGCCACATCCACAGGGGCTTCGGCCTGCAGCTGGCTGCGAATGCCAGCCGAGATCGCCTCGGTGTTTCCGGTGTCCATCGCCTTGGTGAGGATGGCCCAGGCCTGCTCTTGCTGAGCACCGACCAGAGGCTTGAGCACGGCGGCGCGATCCGCGCCGGGATGCCAGTCGGCGATCACGCTGATCAATTGATCGTGAAGTCGTGTGGCCCCCTGGCCAAACAATGACAGCCGCCCCAGCACCAACACCTTCGGTTGCGGATCCTTGCTGGCCAGCACACAGGCCCGACTCATTTCGTGGTGCAGGAATCCCTGGCTGAGGAAGCGGCTCAGCAATCGCTGCACCAAGCGGTGCTCCAGATGCAGGTGCACGGCCTCGGCATTGAGCCGACCCGGATCGGAGAAGATCACCGGCCGCACCGGGTTCTCCTGGCGCCATTGCCACAGCGGCGTGCGGCGGTCCCACACGCCCCGCAGGCTGTCGAGGGTGTTTTCCCAGCTGCGGTCGTTGCTGCCGGCCACCAGGGCCTCGGGATGATCCAGCCGCCAACAGGGTTGCCCCTTCTCATCGCTGCCTTTCGCCAGGCCACTCACACCCAGCAGATCGAGGGAACAGTTGAGGGCCTCGCGGAAGGGGGCGTCACCGAATCCCAGCCAGGCGTGGGATTTGGCCAGCAGCTGGCGCAACGCATCCTGCTGTTGCTGCAGCTTTTCCACCCGCCGGGTCGCCTCCAGCTCCTCGCGGGAGCGGTTGAGCATCGCGCCGCGATCGGTGCTGGCTGAATCCATCGCCAGCAGCTGCTGCTCCACCGTTTCGGTGTTGTCGGTGTCGATGCCGCCTTCGAGTACTTCATCCACCTGGCGCTGCACCAGGGGCGAAAGCGAGCCCAGCTCCTGGCGGATCACCTCCGTTTTCTTCACCAGCACATCCATCACCCGGTCTTCCGGCCGGTCTTCCAGCACGAAGTAGTGGCACCACACCTGCGGAGCGCGCTGCAGCTTGCGGTCGATGCGGCCGTTGCGCTG
>JBIIIX010000357.1:0-2870 GCA_044234415.1 Cyanobium sp. | reverse complement strand
GGACTGGCAGCCGACGCCACCGGAGGTGCTGGAGGATCGATTAAGGCTGCTGGATGGCTTCTACATCCCAACCCGCTATCCCGACAGTTATCCGGAAGGCACTCCCGGCGAGCATTTCGGCAGACTGCAGAGTGAGCAAGCCCTTCTGCATGCCGGCGCCATCATCACCTGGGTCCGTGCTGCGCTGGCCCACCGCAGCTGAGGTCTTTGCGGAAGCGGAGCGCTGGGCCGTGCTGCAGCGACGCGACCATGCCGATCTGCTGGCCGTCGGTGTGTTCGGCTCCTATGGCCGCGGCGATGCCGGCGTGGGCAGCGACCTGGATCTGCTGCTGATCCTGGAGATCTGCTCCGAACCGGTGTGGGAACGGTTGCGCCGCTGGGATACCCGGGCGCTGCCGCTGGCCTGCGATCTGCTGGTGTACAGCCTGGAGGAGTGGCGCACCTTGCCGCAGTGGAACCCGCGGCTGGCGCAGGCCCTGCGTCAGCAGACCCGCTGGTTGGGGGATGTGACCGAAAGGTTGAGGGCTGATTTGTAGTCCCTTTGATCACGCCTCCACGCCGCTGAGCAGGTGGATCCCCTCAGCTGAGGTTCGCGGAGGGCACCAGCTGCTCGCCGATCCGCTCCACGCCGGGGATCGCGTCCACGGCCAGCACGGCTTGCTCCAGTTGCCGCCGTTCGCTCAGGCCCAGCTCAGCCAGATCGCCATCAGCGAAAACCACCAGGGCTTTCAGGCATCCGCGCCCGGGGAACGACGCCCCATCAAGCGCTTTGGCAGCGCCTGGACCCTCGGCGAGCGCCAGCCCGTGACCCAGCAGCACGGCCACCTCCTGGTCGTCCTTGCGTTCGGCCCGCTGCGGCAGCAGCTTGAGCTTGGCGGCCAGCAGATCGAAGCGGGAGGCCACCAGCGCCACCCCATCGACGCTGATCTGCGGAACGCCCACCCGGCCGATCGCCAATCCCCCGAAGAACGACACCTTGACACCATTCTCGAGCTCGGGCGCCGGGCTGAGCACCGTGAGGGTCTCCGGCTGGTCCTGCAGCACCTGGGCTGAGCGCAACCAAGGAAGTTCGCGGCTGAGGTGTTGGCGATCAAGGGGGCGATCGGAGAAGACATCGAAATCCACCGACATCCGATGGCCATAGCGCAGGGCGATGGCGGTGCCGCCGTAGAGCACGAAACCCGCCCGGGCCAGACCCACCAGCGAAGGCCAGAGGCGCCGCTGCGCCTCCGGCAGGATCTCCAGGTGGGGGGAGAGCACGCTCAAGCCCCAAACCGGCGCTGTGGCAGCGGCGGGATTGAATCAGAGGCGGCCAGGCCGAGTTTCTGCTGCCCAGTAGGTCCAGGAGCGGGGCGAGAGCCAGCCCGGCTCGGCCCGTTGCAGCACCTGGGCCAGCAGCCCATCCCCCAAGGACTGGCGCAGCCTCTGGCCATCCTCAAACGTGCCCAGCTCCAGCACCTGGACGATCACCCGATCGGGATGGCGCGGGGATTGCTCAGCGGGTTGCCACCAGATCAGCCGCGCCGCCAGGGGCCGCGGCAGCTCGCCCAGCGCCTCCGGACTGCAGGGAGCGGGCGGTGGCGGGCGCAGCGGCGGGAGTGCAGCCTGGGTGCCTTGACGATCGGCACGCCGGCCCGTTTCACGCCTTCTCGCCGCTGCGCTGGCGCCTGGAGGCGGGCCGCAGGACTTCACAGTTGCTGTAACTCTGGATCAGGGCTTGAGCAACCACAGCATCAACCTGGGCTTTGAGCCAAGGGCTCAATCGAACTGGCCGGCGATCCGCAGCAGGTCCAGGCGAGGACGGGCATGGCCGAAGGACTTGAGTCAATAGCAAAAAGCCCGGTCCCACGAAGAACCCAGCGGAACCGGGGCGAAGACAATTGAAAGAGAGGTCAGGTGAAAGAGAGGTCAGGCGTCGGCGGGGATGACCTTGGCATGGGAAAGGGCAACCACCTCAACCCAGAGGCAGGGCTCAGCGCTGCTCACGCCCCTCACGGATCAGGGACGGCCCATCCAGCAGGCGCCCCGAGGCAGGCGAGGCTGTTGCGCAGCAGCTCCGGCGGCGACACCAGCACGGCGGCAAGTTGCAGGGTGAACAGCAGCATGAACACCAGGGCCAGCAGGCTGAGGCTGCGGATGGGCGTGGTGGATGGGGCGTGAGGACCGCAGAACAAAGAAGCCCCGAGCCTGCTGATGCGTCAGCGGGCTCGGGGCAGAGGAATCCAGAGCGTTAGTGAACTCAGGCGTTGGGCTTGCTGGCTGAGCGAAGCGCAACGCGTCGACGCAGTCGGCGGCTGAAGCCGAAAGCCGCCCCCGCTCCAAGCAACGGCAGGGGACCGGGAACAGCAGCGGCTGGAGGGGGACCAATTACAACATTAATCGTATCGTTAGTGGTGTCGAGACTCCAGGTTGCAACGACACCTGGTGTGTTGAAGCCCAAACCAGCAAGAGACTGACCATTAAAAGTAGCACTGCTGATGATGGGAGTTCCATTGATATAGCCGGGTGCAATCCCAAAAAGTTTTTCTGGCCCGCCGTTAAGTCCCGTGGAAATTCCTGAAACGTTACTAGCAGGAGCAAGGTAGACTGACCCGCTGAAACTAGCGGGCGCCGATAAGCTATAAATATCCATAGTGGTGTCGACCCCTGTGCACAGAAAATATGGCGAATAAAATAATCCGTTGACGTTGCATTTTTTAGCGTCAATAGGGGATGACAAAGTTAGGCTTCCAGCCGTCTCGATGATAACATTGCCGGCATTCTCGTAAATGTAATAATTGAGAATTGCATGAGCCGGGCGACCATCCGCCAGCAAAGCCGCAGCGACAAGGCAGCCTAAACCGTAAAGTCTTTTCGGCAAATTGAAGGGC
>JBIIIX010000356.1:0-2876 GCA_044234415.1 Cyanobium sp. | reverse complement strand
TTGAGGGCCGCGAGAACCACACGTCGCGGCGGCATCGCCGCACCGAAACAACCGGTGAGCACAAGGCACAGCAGCGGCGTCAGCAGCAGAGCCAGCCAGCGCCGCGGGCCGCCCGGATGGGCGGGGGTTGGCAGCACGGGCAGCATGGTGGCGTCGCGGATGGCTCCATGATCGGCTGGCTGGATGGTGAACTTGCCGATCCGTGGCGACAGGGCAACCGTTGTGGCGTTTTGCTGATCTGCGCCGGGGTGGGCTATGAGGTGCAGCTCAGCAGCAGTTCTTGGCAGGGGCTCCCCGACCCCGGCACCAGGCTGCGGCTGCACATCCACCACAGCGTGCGCGAGGACGCCTGGACGTTGTTCGGTTTTCCGCAGCGGCATGAGCGGGATCTTTTTCGCGAGCTGATCGCGGTGAGCGGTGTGGGGCCGCAAATGGCCCTGGGCCTGCTGGGGGCCATGCCCGCGGAAACATTGATCCAGGCGATCGTGCAGGCCGACCTGCGGAGGCTGTGTGAGGCGCCTGGGGTGGGCCGGCGCACGGCGGAGCGCCTGTCGGTGGAACTGCGCAAGCGCTTGCGGGAGCGGTTTGGCGCCGCTGGCTCCAGCGATCAGGACGACTGGACCGAAGGCCTCGATGGCGCGCCCCTGACCCTGCCGGACGGGGGCGAGGCCCAGGATCTGCAGCTCACGCTCACGGCCCTCGGCTACGAGCCACTGGAGATTCGTCGGGCGCTTCGGGCGGTGGCCAGCGGGATGGAGGTCGGGGCGACCAGCGACGTGTGGTTGCGGGAGTGCCTGCGCTGGTTGTCGCGGGATGCGGCTTGAAGTTGGATCACCACGCGGTATGGTGATTCTTTGCACGTTGCGGGCCCAACCTGCCCATGTCGCTCACCACCAGCCAAAAACAGGATCTGATCAACACCCATCAGACCCACAGCACCGATACGGGATCTGTGGAGGTTCAGGTGGCGATGCTGAGTGAGCGCATCAACCAGCTCAGCGGCCACCTGCAAAAAAACATCCACGACTTTTCCTCGCGGCAGGGATTGTTGAAGATGATCGGCCGTCGCAAGCGGTTGCTCAGCTACCTGCGCAACCTGAGCGAGGAGCGCTACAGCGCCCTGATCGGCACCCTCGGCATCCGCGGCTGATTTCGGGCATGGCCCGCCCTAAACCGCGATCCTTCGGCCCAAGCGGCCAGGACGATTCCCCCTCTGGCGACCAAGGCAAGTCGCCTGCGGCGTCGAATGCCAACCGTCTGGCTCGCCAGGGCTCCGGCCCTCAAGGCCGCTCTGGCAAGGCAAACGACCCTGAAGGGCGCTCGCCCAAGCTCAGCAAAGGCAGCCCGGCCGACCCCAAGGCGATCTCGGCTTCCAAGGATGGAAGCAGTGGCTTTAGCCCCGTCGCCGATCGCTCCGGCGGGTCCAAGGTCAGCCAGTTCAAACCTGGACAGCCAAGTCGGGTTAAGGAGGCGGGCAATCAAAGCCGCAATCCGCTGGCTAGCAGCGCCCAACGGTCGCGGGCGGCCAACGGCGCTCGCTCCAAGGGCTCTCAAGTGATTCCTGAGGTGGTGGCCAAGCGAATGCTGCGCCGCATCGCCCTCGCCACCGGGGTGCCTTCGTTGCTCGGCATGGCTGTGTTTGTGGGGAGTTACCTGCTGGTGAGCCGCCAGATCCTCGACGTTCCGCCGGTGGCCACGCTGCTGGCGTCAGGAGCCTGTTTCCTGTTGGGGGTGGTTGGCCTCAGCTATGGGGTGTTGTCGGCCAGCTGGGAGGAGCTGCCAGGAACGCTGCTCGGCACGGAACAACTCGCTGTGAACATCAGCCGCGTGCGCAGCTCCCTGCGGGCCATGCGCCAGGGCGGCGCCACTTCGCCGCCGGGCTAAAGCCGAGGCCCTCAAGCCGCCTCAAGGCGCTCAAGCTGACCCTCCAGCAGGCTCAAAAAGAGCCCACATCGGTGACCATCCCCACCGACTCCAGCGACCCCCTGTCGCTGAGCTTGGTGACCACCGCGGGGTTGAGGTCCACCCACACCAACTTCACGCCGGCGGGGATCATGTTGCCCGCGCTGATCGAATGCAGCATCGAGGAGAGCATGATCACCATCTCGGCCCCCCGCGGCGCTTTGGCGTAGGCGGCCTGGGCAGCGATCAGATCCATCTCGGTGTCGGGCAGGGGGCCGTCATCGCGGATCGAGCCCGCCAACACAAACGGCACGCCCCGGCTCACGCAGGCATGGATGATTCCAGCCCGCCGCTCGCTGCAGACGCCGGCAGCCATGAAGGCGACATCGCTCTCCCGTCCTTCCCGGGACAGCGGGCGCCGTTGGCTGCGCAGGCCCTCCACACCCACGACCACCTGCTCGCCATCCCGCAGGTCGCGCAGCAGGCGGCATTCCACCCGTGCGGCGGCCTCCGCGCTGTTTGGGCAGGGGTGCACGACCAAGGCGCTGTCCATGCGCTGGCCAGAGACCGGCCACCAGCGACTGTCGAGGCGAACATCAGCGGGGTAGATGGTGCTCACGTAGAAGTCGTCTGGAGCCACGCCATCGCCTTCCACCACGGCCAGGGAGGCGTCGCGCTCCTCGGCTTCGACGGATTGGCGCCCAGGTCGATCAGTTGGACCATCAGGTCCGCCAGCACCTCCGCATCGGGGGCGCTCACGCGGATCGTGGCGCTTGAGGGGCTGTGGCGCTGCTGCCCCAGGGCGAAATCAAGCACCTGAAAGCAGCCTCCCCCCTCGACGATGCGATCCAGCGCCTGGTTGATCAGGCCGGAGTCGAGCAGATGCCCCTGGATGCGGATGTGGAGATGGGGGGCTGTGATGCTCCCGGCCACCTCCCCCAGCTCTGGAGCGGCGGACCCAGCCGCTGCCGCAA
>JBIIIX010000355.1:0-2877 GCA_044234415.1 Cyanobium sp. | reverse complement strand
CCTGGGTTTGGCTGAGGGCGGTGAGCCCTCCGGCCACGTAGGCGCCGTCGAGGGGGTCGTCGAAGATCACGTCCACGTCGTAACGCTGGCCGGTGAGCACCGTGTCGGGAATCAACAAGCTCACCGGCAGGGCCTCATCGCCGCTGCGCACGATCGTCGATTCGCGCAGCACCGTTTGGGTGTTGAAGCGGCTGCCATCGGTGTCGAGCAGCAGGCGCTGATCGCCCTCCAGCCGGAACAAACTCGGCCCCTGCTGACGTGTGCCGATCACCCGCACGCTCACCGAGGGCCGGCCATCGCGCAGGGGCTGACCGGGGCGGAGGCTCCAGCGGACATTGGGGAACTGCTGGCGCAGCAGTTGCCGGCGGCTTTGCAGCCGGGCTGGATCGATGCCGGGGCCCTGCTGCAGCAGGGCTGCTAGAGGGGCGTCCTCGCGGGCATTCAGGGCATCCTCCAGGGCTTGCAGCTGGGTCGCCGTGGGGGGCGCCGCCAGGGCCGCGCCGGGGCTGCCGCTGCCCGCCACAGCCACCAGTGCCAAAGCGGCGAGGGCCAGGGAGCGGCTGTGGCTAGAGCCCGAACGACGGGGTGAGGGCATTGAAACGGAGGAGGAGGGAGGTGGCCGCAGCGGGCTGGGCGAGGTCGGCGCCACCTGGAGGTCCCAGGTGGGCCTGTGCCGCGGCACGGGCCGCTGGCGGCGGACGCTGCGGGCAGCGAAGCCTGCCGCGCCCTAGCCAGCTCGGCAGGCAGAGCAGCGGGGTACGAAACCCCATGTAGTCCTTTACCACACTATGACCGGACAACGCTGGCCACCAGCAAGCCACACGCCACGCCCTCACGCGACGCCGATACGCCACGCCCTCACGCCACGCCACGCCACGCCACGCCACGCCACGCCGTGTCCCGGCCGGAGGCCCCCCTTTAAGTTGAGCCCCGCAAGGGACCGCCCGATCACGCCGATGCCCACGCTCCTGATCGCCGCCAGCGGCACGGGTGGCCATCTGTTCCCGGCCCAGGCGGTGGCGGAGGCCCTCCCCTCCGAGTGGAGGCTGGAGTGGCTGGGGGTGCCGGACCGGCTGGAAACCCGCCTGGTGCCGCGCACGATCCCGTTGCACACCGTCAAGGCGGGGGGGCTGCAGGGGCGGGGGTTGCGCAAGCTGTGGAACCTGCTGCGTTTGCTCTGGTCCACCGTGACCGTGCGGCGGCTGCTGCGGCGCCAACGCATCTCCGTGGTGTTCAGCAGCGGCGGCTACATCGCCGCCCCCGCGATCCTGGCGGCCCGTTGGTGCGGCCTGCCGGTGGTGCTGCACGAAAGCAATGCCATCCCCGGCCGGGTGACGCGGCTGCTGGGGCGCTTCTGCACGCGCCTGGCGGTGGGTCTACCGGAGGCGGCGGAGCGGTTGCCGGCGGGGCGGGCGCTGGTCACTGGCACCCCGGTGCGCCGCGGCTTTCTGGAGCCGGCGCCACTCCCGAACTGGGTGCCCCAGGGACCGGGGCCGCTGCTGGTCGTGATGGGGGGCAGCCAGGGGGCTGTGGGCCTGAACCGCATGGTGCGGCCGCTGCTGCCGCGGCTCGCGGCGGCGGGCTGCCGCGTGGTGCATCTCACCGGCGGCAACGACCCCGAGGCCGGCCAACAGGCGCTGGCGGGGGTGGTGGAACGGCCGTTCAGCGAGGAGCTGCCGGGCCTGCTCCAGCACGCCGATCTGGCGATCAGCCGCGCTGGCGCGGGCAGCCTCAGCGAGCTGGCGGTATGCGGCACGCCGGCGATTTTGGTGCCCTACCCGGCGGCGGCGGATCGCCACCAGGACGCCAACGCCAATGCCGCCGCCAGCCTCGGCGCCGCCGTGATCGTGTGGCAGCACGAGCCCGAGGCCCCGGCGCTGGAGTTAGCCCTGTGGCGGCTGCTGGGGCCACGGCTGCGGGGGGTGCGGGGTGGGCTGGATCCGCTCGAAAGTTTGCGCGAAGGGATGAACGCCTTGGCGGTGCGCGATGCGGACCAGCGGCTCGCCAAGTTGGTGATGGACCTGGTTTGAGCGGCGCGGCGGGCCGGCGCCTGACGCGTCGCCGGAGGACCTGAACAACGGCCTATGGCCTGAACTCGCGTCAGGCTTCCAACGGGAAGTGCCGCGCCAGACGACAGCGATCGGGTGCCGGGTGGCGCTGATGACTGGGCGCGATGGGGACTGGGCGCTCCTTGGCTGGTAACGCTGGGGACTGGTCGCGCTGGTAAGTGGTCGCGCTGGTGAGAGGTCGCGCTGGTGAGAGGTCGAGCCGCTGCCGAAGGGCTCAGGAGTCGCCGCTGTTCCTTCCTTGCCGCTCCCGGGCCAAGGCCCGCAGCAAGCGGCGATGGCCGCGGCGATCCTGCAGGCCGATGCGCAGCCAGCTGGCATCGAGGCCGGCGAAGGAGCGGCAGTCGCGCACCAGGATGCGGTGCTGCCGCTCCAGCGCCAGCCGCAGCGGCTCGAGCGAATCGGGCTGGCCGCCCCGCCGACCCCGCACCAGCAGAAAGTTGGTGGCGCTGGGCTGGGGCTCCAGGCCCGGCAGCAGCGCCAAGCGGCTGGCCAGCCAGGCACCTTCCGTGGCAACCCAGCGGGTTACCCGCCCCTGCCAGCGCTCCAGGCTTTCGGGCTGCTCCAGCAAGGCCAGGCCGGCGGCGCTGGCCAGGCCGTTGATCGGCCAGGGATCGCGCCAGCGGGCCCAGCAGCGCAAGCGCTCCGGCTGGCCAAGCGCATAGCCCAGCCGCAGACCGGCGATGGCGCAGAGCTTGGTGAGGCTGCGGATCACCACCAGGTTGGGATGCCCGGCCAGCAGCGGCAGCAGCGAGTGGGCTTCCCCCTGGGGCACCAACGGCAGGAAGGCCTCATCCACGATCACCAACGC
>JBIIIX010000354.1:0-2879 GCA_044234415.1 Cyanobium sp. | reverse complement strand
CGGTGTGCCCTCGGTGGGCATGGCGATTTATCAGCTCAGCGGCAGCAATGCCCTGGAAGTATCGAAGGGGGTTGAGGAGGTGTTGAAAGAGTTCAGCGCCACCATGCCGGTGGGGTTGGAGATGCAAAAGATCTACGACAACACCGAATTCGTGGAGGCCTCGATTGAGGGCGTCAGCAGCGCCTTGCGTGAGGCGGTGGTGCTTGTGGTGTTGGTGCTGTTCCTGTTCCTGCAGGACTGGAAGGCCACATTGGTGCCGGCGATCGCCATCCCCGTCGCCCTGGTGGGCACGTTTCTGGGGGTGCTGGTGGCGGGCTTCACCCTCAACCAGCTCACCCTGTTCGGCCTGGTGTTGGCCACGGGCCTGGTGGTGGACGACGCGATCACGATTATCGAGAACACCGCCAGCAAGAAGGAGGCTGGCCTCAGCGCCTTGGCGGCTGCGAAATCCACCATGGATGAGCTGTTCGCCGCCGTGATCGCCACCTCCTTGGTGCTGCTGGCGGTGTTCGTGCCAGTGCTGTTCTTCCCCGGCGCCACCGGCACGATCTACCGCCAGTTCGCGGCCACGATCCTGTTCGCGATCGCCATCTCCACCTTCAACGCCCTCACCTTCTCGCCGATGCTCTCGGCCCTGCTGCTGGCCTGGGACAGCGAACCGCCGGGTCGCCGCACCTACGCCATCGCCGGAGCTTCCGTGGCGTTTGTATATGGCCTACTCACGGTGGGCAGCGGCGCCCTCGGCGCCCTGGCCTGCCTCGCGGTGGGCCTGGTGCTGGGCTTCGCGCTGCAGCTGCTCACCCGCCGGCCGCTGCGGCTGCCGTTTTGCATCGGCGGCGCCGTGGCGGGCCTGGTGCTGGCGGGGGTGGCCAGTCCGCTCACGGTGGCGGCGTTCACCGCTTTTGGAGGCCTGTTCGGCTGGGCCACGCCGCTGCTGTTCCGCTGGTTCAACATCGGCTACGCCAAGATCGAAGGCGGCTACCACGGCGGCCTGGCCTGGGTGCTGGGGCATCGCCGCCTGATCATGGGCGGGTTGCTGGCCGGCATCGCTCTCACCGCCGTGGCCTTCAACACCATCGCCACCGGCTTCGTGCCGGTGGAAGACCAGGGCTATGCCATCGGCATCATCCAGGCCCCCGATGGCAGCTCCCTGGAGAACATGCGCCGCATCAATCAGCGGGTGGCGGCAATCTTGCGGGAGGAAAAGGACATCGACGGGGCGGCGATCTTCAGCGGCGCCAGCCTCGCCGGCAATGCCCCGAACCGGGGTCTGTTCTTCTTCGGCACCAAGAACTGGAGCGACCGCCCCGCCAGCGAGCAGACGGTGAATGCCATCACCAAGCGCCTCAACCGCCGCTTGGCGGCGATCCAGGAGGCCAGGGTGATCGTGGTGGAGCCGCCGGCGATCCCCGGCTACGGCACCGGCAGCGGCTTCGAGCTGCAGCTGCTCAACCGCGGCGGTGGAGCCCTCAACGACAGCCAGTTTTTTGAGATCGCCCAGAAGCTGATCGGCAGCGCCAACAGCAGCGGTCTGTTCGATCGCGTGTTCAGTCAGTTCTCGCCGGAGGCGCCCCAGCTGCAGATCCTGGTGGACCGGGATCGCATGGCCTCGCTGGGGGTGGATTTCCAGACGGCCATGCAGTCGTTCAGCTTCAACATCGGCTCGTTTTATGTGAACGACACCTTCGAAGGTGGGCGGGTGCGGCGCGTGTTCGTGCAGGCCGATGACGTGTTCCGGGCCAATCCTGAACAGCTGCAGAACCTTTACACCCGCAACGGCGCCGGCCAACCGGTGCCCCTGTCGGAGTTCGTTCGCATCGAACCGGTCAGCGGTCCCTCGGTGATCCCCCGCTTCAACCTGTTCCGGGCGATCATGCTGGAGGGTGGGCCGGCCCCCGGCCGCAGCTCCGGCCAGGCCATCGCCGATATCCGCCGCCTGTTCGAGGAGCTCTCGGTGAATGGCGTGGGCATTGATTGGACCGGCATCTCCCGCGAGGAAATCCGCGCCGGAGCACTGGCGATTGTGGTGTTTTCGCTCGGCATCCTCACCGCCTATCTCGTGCTCGCGGCCCAATACGAGAGCTACACCGATCCGTTGATCATCCTGATGACGGTGCCGACCGCCATGCTCGGGGCCCTGCTGTTCCTGGCGGCCCGCGGCGAAGTGCTCAACATCTTTGCCCAGGTGGGGCTGGTGATGCTGATTGGCCTGGCGGCTAAAAACGGCATTCTGATCGTGGATATGGCCAACCAGCGCATGGCGGAGGGGGCCACGGCGTTGGAGGCGGCCTCGCAATCGGCCCGCTCCCGCTTCCGGCCGATCCTGATGACCGCTATCTCCTCGCTGTTTGGCTTCCTACCGCTCGTGCTGGCCAGCGGCGCCGGCGCCCGCGGCCAGGCCTCCCTTGGCACGGTGGTGTTCGGGGGCCTGACGGTGGCCACCGTGCTGTCGCTGTTTGTGGTGCCGGTGTTCTACGTGGTGATGAAGCAACTCAGCGGCGCCCGCCCCGGCGCCCTGCCCGCCGCTCCCGAGGCTCCCATGCCATGAATCAACCCTCCGGCGCCGGCGATCCCTCCTCCAACCCAGCCAACCAGCCCAACCCAGTCAATAAGCCCAACCCAGTCAACAAGCCCGGTCCAGCCAAGCCCCAGCAAGCCGCTGGCACCCCTGGCGCCAACACCCCTGCCGCCCCGAATCCGGCGTCGGTGATGGGAGCAGCGCCATCTCCATCTCCACCGGCCCCGCTCAGCGGTCGTCGCGTCGTCGCCGCCGGGTTGGTGAGCGGCTGCATCGGCCTGGCCCTTTCCTTTTTCTTGCGGGCCGTGGTCGCCAACACGCCGGTGCGGGTAACGTCCCTCACCCTGTTGTGGAGCACGGT
>JBIIIX010000079.1:0-11217 GCA_044234415.1 Cyanobium sp. | reverse complement strand
TGCAGCTCACCAATGGCCAGGCCAGGATCCAACCGATGCCCAAGGTGATGAACGCCAGCAGGCCGCCCAGCACCAACAGCAATCCCTTGATCAGCAAGAGCAACAACAGCAGCAACCATTGGTGATCGACCAACCGTCGACCCCGCTTCAGGGTGGCGATGCCCGCGCGGCCCTCAAGCAGGGCGATCTGGGCGAGGAACTGCTGATTCACGCCCAGGTAGGTGAGCAGGAGCCCAAAGGCGCCCAACGCCCCCGCCGCAACCAGCACGCTGGCCAGCAGCCACAGCTCCGGCTGATTGGTTCCGTCGCGCGCCGGCGCGGTCAGCAGCAGCAGAACACTCACCAGCGCCGCCAGCAGCACCAGCAGCGGGATCAGCAACAGCAACCCCAGCAGGGCCCATGCTCTGATCAGCCGCACAAATCCAGGCCCATCCCACCGCAGCAAGCTGATCAGGCTGGGACGCCGCCCCTCCAGAGCCGCCCAGGCTCCCCGCACCAGACCCTGGCTGCCCCAGAGGCTGACGGCCAGGCTGAGGAGGAAGCCCAGGATGAACAGCGCCGCATCGAGGGGCTGGAGGCTGTGGCCAGGCTCCACCAGGAGCCGCTCCTGCAGCGGCAGCAGCAGCACCTGCAGCCCCGTCAGCCCCGCGGAGAAGAGTGAGAAGCTCAGCGGTGCCCGGCGGAAGGCGGTCATGCCGTCGTGCAGGGCGTCGCCGATGTTGAAGCGGTGGCCGCCGCCCTCGGGGCTGGGATGGCCCGTGGCAAAGCCGTGTGCCGTGGCAAAGCCGTGTGCCGTGGCAGAGCTGTCCAGGGGGACGTTGGGCCCCGGTGCGGGGTGGGAGCTTGCTGGATCGGGCGACATCGCCATGGCGCCTGCCCGGACTCCCATATGGTATTGGGCCGGGCAACGCTGAGCGGCCAGGTGTCAGCCAAATCGTGGAGGCGCTCCCCCTTGGATGGCCAGCGTCGCGGCAAGGGCTAAGGCTTGGGAGCTTGGAAACGGGCCGGTCGACAGCCGCGCCGAGGGTGCTTTTGCGCACTGCCAAAAGGGGGGATTGCAGCGCTCGCCGTTGCCAGGGCCGCCCTCAGCAGCCCGATCGGAGCGCTGCCGCTGCGTTGGTTATCGGGTTGGTTTGCGGGGCTGATGGCCTGCCACAGCCCGCTGTCAGGCGCTCGCCAGCTGCACCCTTGGGTCCCGCGAGCTGGGCGAGGGCCTCTTCCGTGGCGCTGAGCCCAGGCTGGGCGACGGGCCCAAGCTTCACTCCGGCCTGGTCCGCCCGGCAATGTTGCTGGTGGGCCTCAATGGAGAGGCCGAACTGATGACGAAAGCAGCGCCGTTCGCTGGGGGTGGGGCCGAGCCCGAAGCGCCGGAACAGGCTGAGCAGGCTGGCCTGGGGCTCAGCGGCCATGCCATGGAACAGGCAGCGCACCCGGAACTGCTGCAGGTAGGCGCTCATCGAACAGCCGTGGAACTGCTTGAACGCGGCGGTGAGGTTGTGGGCATCCAGCTCCAGCCAGTGGCACATGCTCTCCAGCGTGATGCGTTCCTGGATCTGCTGATCCAGCCGGGAGGAGGCCGCTAACAGGATCTGGGCGCGACCGCTCAGGCTCTCCCAGCCATCGGATGCCAAGGCCTGTCGCTGGGCGGCGGTGAGGGAGGCACCCGGTCGGCGCTGGGGGCCTGGTGGCCGACCCCGACGGCGCATGCCGCTGGCAGGCCTATGGCCGCTGCTGAGGGGCGTTGGGCTCGTCATGGGGCTTCGGGGGCGGCTGTGGGGATGGTTGTTGTCGGTCCCTCGCGGCTGGTTGGGACGTCGCTGGGTCAGTCGGCTCAGCGACCGGGGGGACAAGTGCCGCCTAGGACGGCAACACGAAACTCCAGTGCTGCCGCAACCGTAGGGAGGTCGTGCTGCTGCTCCCTCAGCTTTCGCCATCTCTTCAGGGTTGCGCAGCCAACACCCTTCCTGGAGCGAGCGCTCCCTGCCAGGGTTCCCGGGCCAGCTGCCCGCAAACCGTGGCGGATGTCAGGGCGGCCGCACAGCACGGCAGGGTGTGGCCGCTCAAGGCCTCCCGGTTCGGCCCCCATGGCCGCACCACCCCACGGGTGCCAGGCGCGGGACGCACTGCCTCAGCAGCGGAATTCACAAACGGCATACACCCCAACGGCTGCCGGTTGCGCTGTGGCCTGACAGCCAGTTGGCAGGATCGGGGAAGGAGGCAAGCCGGCTAACGGATTTGAACCGATGGCCTTCGCTTTACAAAAGCGCTGCTCTACCGCTGAGCTAAGCCGGCTGGGGGTGGTCTTCAACCACTCCTGAGCCTATCGCCGGGCCAGCTCCCACAGCAGCAGCTGGGAGCGGTTGCGGCAGCCGGTCTTGATCAACAGGTTGGCGATATGCCCCTCAACTGTGCGGGGGCTGAGGACCAGCTCAGCGGCGATGGATCGGTTGCTCTGGCCGCGGCGCAACACGGCGAGAACCCGTTCCTCAGCAGGCGTGAGGGTTTGCTGGCAAGAGTCGGCCATGGCATGGGAAACCTCTGGCCCAAGGATTCCCGGCGTCGATCTGGGCCGCGGCTGTTGGCTGGAACGTCAGTCTTCGGGCTGGGCCCCGGCGACGGCAGCATTCGGCTGGTCCCCCTCCGCGGCGCGCTCAATGGTTTCGCCCGCGGGGGGATGCCCTGCGCTGGGGGAAGGGAGCTCCACGGTCGACTCGGCGGCTTCCGAGGAGGGGGGCGCAGGCAGTGGCTGGGGTCGCGCCCGGCGGATCGGCAGGTTGGCCACAAGCGCTGTGACGCGATCCTCGGTTTCGAGGCTGACATCGCCGCTTTCGATGTCGATTTCGACGTATCGCTGCACCACCTCGAGGATTTCGCGGCGCATTTGGTCGAGCAACTCGGGATTGAGGTCGCTGCGGTCATGGGCGAGCACCAGCTGCAGCCGCTCCCGAGCCATGGTTGCGGAGGGTTTCTGGCGTCCCAGCAGCCGGTTGATGAAAGCGAGCAGGGTCATGACGCTCAGAACAGGCCGGTGGTCCGGCGGATCTTGTTGAGCAGTCGGGCTCGCAGCCCCTGACGTTGCTTGGAGGGATCGATCAAGGGAACCTCCTCGCCCCGCAGGCGCCGGGCCACGTTCATGTAGGCCTGCCCCGCCGCTGAGGAACCAGCCTGGAGCGTGAGGGGTTCACCGCGGTTGGTGGAAACGATCACCTGCTCGTCTTCGAGCACCAGGCCCAGCAACGGCAACGCCAGGATGTCGGTCACGTCATCGACGGTCAGCATGTCCTGGGAGGCCATCATGCGGGGCCTCACCCGGTTGAGCACCAGCTGCACCGGCTTCACCGCCATGGTGTTGAGCAGGCCAATCACCCGGTCGGCGTCGCGTACGGCGGAAACCTCAGGGGTTGTGATGACGATCGCCTCCTCGGCCGCGGCGGCGGCATTCTTGAAGCCCGCCTCGATTCCGGCAGGGCAGTCGATCAACACATAATCCGATGCCGCGGCCAGTTGGGCGACGATCGATGTCATGTCCTCCGGCGTCAGCCACTCGAGCATGCGCGGGTTGCCGGCGGGCAGCAACGACAGGTTGGGTTCCAGCTTGTGGCGCACCATCGCCTGCTCCAAGCGGCAGGTCTCGGCCAGGACGTCCTGAGCCGTGTAGACGATGCGATTCTCCAGTCCCAGCAGGAGATCGAGATTGCGCAACCCGAAGTCCGCATCCAACACGGCGGTGCGTTCACCGAGCCGGGCGAGGGCAATCCCCAAATTTGCGGTGAGGGTGGTCTTGCCGACGCCCCCTTTGCCGGAGCAGATCAGAATGATGCGGGCAGAGGACACAGCGACTGTTGGGGTCGCGTCAGGTTAGGCAAGAGATCCGGCGTGGGACCGCCACCGCTGACACTCGACAGGCTGCGCCATACCCTCCTAGAACAAGATTGCCCGACTTTTTGCCAGACCCCGCCCTCGTGCCCGATCCCCAGCACCCCCACCAGCGTCTGATCGTCATGCCGGATGACGGCGCCGACGCGGTGGTGGCGTTGATCGACCAGGCCAGACAACAGCTGCTGCTCAAGCAGTTCAAGCTGATGTCCGATGCCGTGGAGCAAGCCCTGCTGCGCGCCCACCAGCGGGGGGTGGAGATCCGGGTGATGCTGAATCCGCACACCTCCGGCGGTGAACGCTGGAATGATGAGGTTTATCAACGTCTGCAGGATTGGGGCATCCAGGTCGCTTGGACAAGCGAGGCGTTCCCCGTGACCCATGAGAAATCAATGGTGATCGATGGCGAGCAGGCCCTGATCGCCACCTTCAACCTCGCCGATAAATATTTCACCCTAACGCGCGACTATGGCGTTGTCAGCCATAACCCCACGGTGGTGCAGCAGGTGATTGCCGGTTTTGATGCCGACTGGCACCGCCAGTTCTTCCAGCCCGATCTGGGGGTGGGGCTGGTGTGGAGCAGTGCCCATAGCCGCGGGCAAATGGCGCGCATCATCGATTCAGCCCAGCAGACGCTCTGGATTCAACATCCCAAGTTTGTGGATGCCGTGATTCTCGAGCGCATCATCTGCGCCCGCGATCGTGGCGTGAAAGTGCGGGTTCTCTGCGGTGGCAAACATGGCATCAGCGACTGGGATATCTACGACACGTTTTCCTCCCTGCGCATCATGCAGCGCTTTGGAGTTAAGGTGCGCCGCCAGAACCACCTCAAGTTGCACGCCAAGCTGATCTTGGTCGATTCGGCTTACGCCCAAACCGGCTCGATGAATATCGATCGCAGCGCCTTCGATCTGCGGCGTGAGCTCGGCATTGAGAGCGATGCCCCTGAGGTTGTGGCTCGGTTGCAGGAAACCTTTGTGGCGGACTGGGAAGCGGCGAGCAAATACAGCGCTCCGGATCCACTCGATCCCAGCTTGCATGAGGAGGGTGAACTGCCGCCGGATCCCCATTTTGTGCACGACTGATGATTGATCCTCCGCTTCCGCTTGGCACGTCCGAGCCAGCAAGCAAAGAATCCCCTCCCAGCCTGGCAGCGTTGTTTATGGGCATGCTGCAGGTGGCGTTGATGGCCTTCGGTGGTGGGCTATCCGCCTGGAGCCAACGCATTGTGGTGGACAAGCGCCGCTGGATGACCGACCAGGAGTTTCTCACCGGTCTGACCGTGGCCCGCCTGCTGCCAGGGCCGAATCAGATCAACATGGCCGTCTACATCGGAGTCTTTTTCCGGGGTCTGCCTGGAGCCATTGCCGCGATGGCCGGGATGTTGCTGGTTCCCTTCAGTTTGCTGATGCTGGTGGGTGTGATTTATTTCCAGGTGCATATGGTTCCCAGTGTCGACAGGCTGCTAGCCGGGGTGGTGGCGGCAGCGGCCGGGATGGCGCTTTCGATGGGCTTCAAGATCCTGGACGACTACTGGACCGATCCCGTTGCCCTGCTGCTGGCGGCAGGCTCGTTCGTCGCGATGACCTTCTTCCACGTCAGGATCATTCCGCTGCTATTGATCGCCGGTCCGATCGCCATGGTTTGGTATTGGCCGCGGCGGCGTCCCACGGATCTGTGATGTTGCTGTCGGCTTCATCTTGGCTGTTGGCGATGCTCCCCTCTGCCGGGTTTGCTGCCAACGGAGTTGCCCAAACCATGGCCACCGCCAGCTGCCAGCCCCAGCCTCTCTCCCACCTTGGCGTGCTCTGGCAGGTGCTGAGTACGTTCCTCGGCCTTTCGCTGTTCTCGCTCGGCGGGGGCAACACCCTGTTGAGCGAGTACCACAGTCTGGTGGTGGATCAACTCTGCTGGCTCAGCTCGCGCCAATTCGCCGATCTCTACGCCCTGGCGGAGGCGGCACCGGGGCCCAGTTCGATGATTGTTGGCCTGCTGGGGATGGGGGCGGCCTGGCGTGATGGCCCCTTTTGGTCGGTGCTGATGGGGGTGGCCGCCGAGTTGGCGATCCTGCTGCCCTCCACACTGTTGATGGTGCTGGCCTGCCTGAGCTGGGCCAGGCTGAGTCATTCCCCCTGGCGGCAGGCCTTCGAGAAAGCCATGGGCCCAATCACGCTCGGCATTCTTTTTGCCGTTGGCGTGAAGATCATCAAGGTGTCTGATCACGATCTGCCCGGGCTGATGGCCTCCTTGGTGGTTTGCTTCCTGATGCTGCGCACGCGAATTTCGCCGTTGCTGTTCATGGCCGTGTGCGGCGTCCTCGGCGCCTTCGGCCTGCTGAACGCCACCCCCCACACCTGAATTCAGCCCTGGCTGGTGGCGTCACCCGAGCTCGGCCGCCATCAGCGGGGCACCTCCGCCAAGGGCCAGATTGGACTGGCGGGATCGATCTGAATCACTCCCTCCACCAAGTGGGCCTGCTCGGCCATGCCGGTCGCGGCGGCATCTTCTGGGCCGCGGGCCACCACCTCGGCGATGCGCAACTGCAACGGCCGCAGCTGCAGAGCGACGATCCGGGCGCTGCGGTCGCCGCGGCAGCCCGCGTGAGCGATGCCCCGCAGGCGTCCCCACACCAGCACATGGCCAGCGGCGCTGATTTGTCCCCCCGGGTTGAGATCCCCCAGCAGCAACACAGTCCCGTCGCTCTGCAAGTGCTCACCCGAGCGCAGCGGCCCCTGATGGATGCTCAGAGCGGCCATTCCGGTCCGCTGCGGGACCTCCGGCACTGGCGGAGCGCCAGTTGCCGAGCGCAGCACCGTGTCCAGGCCGAGGGCGGCGGCGGCCACCAGGGTCTGGCGCTGGCGGCTGGCCACCTGCTGAAGCTGGAGGCCCCGGCTTGCCAGCAGCTCTTGAAGCTCCCGCAGTTGCCGTAGGGGCAGCAGCCAATCGCCGGCGTCCAGGTTCACCCCACCGGGGGGGACCTCGACGCCCAGCCCATGCCGGATCTCATCCAAGCAGGAGGTGGCGGTGGCTGGTGCGGGCAGCACCAGCCAGTGGGACAGCGGCGGCGTCGGCGCCGGAATCAGGCGGGCAGCCATGGGGGCGGCGTCGGTCGCCCGAAGTTAAGAGGCCGCACTCAGGGCGGCCAGGCTGCGTCTCAGGGCAGCGGTGACCTCACGAGGATGGATGAGCCAGGTTTTGTCGAGTGGTGTAGCCAGCGCCTGCACGAGGGTTGAGCGGTGTTCCAGGGCTTGAAGCCGCTCCCCATCCCAAAGGCGCAGTCCACCGTGGTAGGGGTCATAGCCCCGGCTGCGCCGCTGTTGGAGACCGCAGCAGGACTCCCAGGCCAGGTCCTGCCGATCGCTGAGACGCTGGGCTTCGGCCAGCAGCTCCAGCCGCTGCTCCGGGGTGCATTCGCTCACATCGGTGGCCTGGGGCAGGCGCCGATCCAACAGGCGGGCACAGATCTCGGCCAGCTCCGCCGGACCTTCCTCGCGCCATCGCAGGAGGTGATATCCGGTGCGCAGGTCGTCGTTGGCCAGATACGACTCCAGATCCAATTGGTCGAGCTGCCACAACCAGCGGGCCATCACGGCATCGGCCTCAACGGCCCTGGGACCGAGCCGCCGGGCGACCGTCACCACCTGCTGCAACAGCCAGTTGCAGACAACATTCAAGCGATGATTGTAGACAGTGCGGTACATCAGCTGGCGTACAACCAGATAGTGCTCAGCAGCCATCAACCCCTTGGGGTGAATGGCCACGCTGCCATCGGGTGCCAGGGTGAGGCTAGCCAGCAGCCGCTCCAGGTCCAGCACCCCATAGCGGGTGCCGGTGCTGTAGCTATCACGCAGCAGATAGTCGAGTCGGTCGCAGTCCAGCTGGCTGCTCACCAATGCCAACATCGCCTGGCTGGGATGGCGACCATGCTCCAGCAGGTCCGCCACCGCGTCGGCCAGGCCCGGCTGGCACTGCTCTAGCGGGCCGCGAAGAGATCCATGCTCACGGATCAGCCGCCCCGACCAGGTCTCGTGGCGCAGGCCGAACATCTCCTCGCCGCTGTGGCTCAGGGGGGCATGACCCACGTCGTGCAGCAGGGCGGCCGCATAGAGCAAGGGGCGCCACTGGGCCAGCTCAGGAGCGAAGCGCTCCAGCTGGGCCAGGGCCTGCCGAGCCAGGTGCAACACCCCGAGGGAGTGGGTGAAGCGGCTCGATTCCGCTCCATGGAAGGTGAGGAAGGCCGGCCCCAGTTGGCGAATGCGTCGCAGCCGCTGGAAAGGGGGCGTGTCGATCAGGGCGATCGCCAGGGCTTCGGCTGGCTCGTTGCGGCAGAGCTGGATCGCTCCATGCAGCGGGTCGTGGTAGGTGCGCTGCTCAGCCAAGGGACCCCCCCCCCGCCTGAGCGTTGTGTCGATCAGTTGCCAGCAAGCGAGTCGCCTGGCTGAGCCAGCCGTCCCCCTGGCCTCCGGGATTGAGGGGTTCCTCCCCTGCAAGGGTCAAGTCGGGCACGATGCCTTGGTTCTGGATGTCCTGCCCGTCCGGGGTCAGATACTTCGCCACCGTGACGGCGAGGCCACTGCCATCGCCAAGGGGGATCAGGGTCTGAATCAGGCCCTTGCCGAAGCTGCTGCTGCCAACCAAGCGGGATCGCCCCGCATCCTGGAGGGCGCCCGCCAGGATCTCGCTGGCGCTGGCCGTGCCGCCGTTCACCAGGGTCAGCAGTGGTCCGCTGTAAAGCTCTCCGGGCCCCGCCTGAGGGCGATCGGAGATGCCACTGCGGTCATGGGTCTCCACGATGGCGGTCCCATCAAGGAAGGCGTCCGCCACCGCCAGGCCGGCGCTCACTAGGCCGCCGGAATTGTTGCGAAGGTCCAGGATCAGGCCCCGCAGCGGCGGCTGGCCGTCGCTGTCGTCGCTCAGCTCCGCCAGGGCCTGCCGCACCTGTTGGGGCACCGGCTCACTGAATTGAGTGATGCGCAGATAGCCCAGGTCTTGGTTCAGGCCATCCAGGCGGCGGTAGCGCACCGGCTGCAGGTCCACGGCGCGGCGACGCAACTGCAGTTCCCGCGGGCGCTGTCCTGGTGGTTCCAGCTGGACCAGCACTTCGCTGTCAGCGGCCCCCCGCAGGGCGGCGGCGGTGCCCTCCAGCCCCAGTTGGTTGGTGGGTTGTCCATTCACCGCCAGCACCTCCCAGCCGCTGGCCACCCCCGCCGCGGCAGCGGGGGAGTCGTCAAGGGGAGCGATCACCACAATCCGGTCGCCGCCATCGCGCAGACCCAGTTGCATGCCCACGCCGTTCACGGTGCCACGGGTGTTGGAGCGCAGGCTGGCGAACTCGGGCGGCCGCAGCAAGCGGGTGTAGGGGTCGTTGAGGGGCTGCAGCATCGCTTCGATCGCGTCATAGGCCTGGGCGGATTGCTGGATCGGCTTCTCCAGGGCCTGCTGGCGCAGCCTCCGCCAGTGCACCGCCTCCAGCTGTTGGGGGTCCACGTAGCTCTGGTTTACGAGTCGCCAGGCCTCCACCACCAGTTGCTGGGCGTCGTTGAGGGCAAGGGCTGGCGGGGCGGGGAAGAGCAGCCCCAGCACCACGGCGCTCCCCAGCAGCCAGGAGAGCAGATGCCGCAAGGCGCCCCCCGGCTGGAGCCGCCGCCCTCTGAGATGGAGGTTGGCGGCGGCTAACGGCCCCGCCCCCAGCTCAGCGGCATAAGCGGGGAACGGCGCGACCGGAGCCGGCCTGGGGAGGCTGCCGCTCCAAGGGCATGGGGCCTCTGGTGGACGAGGCCTTGGTGGACAGCTGGTTTGGGCACCCACGGAGCGGTCGAGGCGATCGGTAGACTCTCGCAACCCACCCGCCCGTTGCATGGCGAACTCTTCCCCGACGGCCGGATCCGGCTCCCCGTCGAACCCCGTCTACGACTGGTTCCAGGAGCGTCTGGAGATCCAGTCGATCGCTGATGACATTTCGGCCAAGTACGTTCCGCCTCACGTCAACATTTTTTATTGCTTGGGCGGCATCACGCTCACCTGCTTCCTGATCCAGTTCGCCACTGGATTTGCGATGACATTTTACTATAAGCCTACCGTTGCTGAGGCATATAGCTCCGTCCAGTACCTGATGACGGATGTGAGCTTTGGCTGGCTGATCCGCTCCGTGCACCGCTGGAGCGCCTCCATGATGGTGCTGATGTTGATCCTGCACGTCTTCAGGGTTTACCTCACCGGGGGCTTCAAGCGTCCCCGGGAGCTCACCTGGGTCACGGGTGTCACGATGGCCGTGATCACTGTCTCGTTTGGAGTTACTGGCTACTCACTTCCTTGGGATCAGGTTGGCTACTGGGCCGTCAAAATCGTCAGCGGAGTTCCGGCAGCCATCCCCGTGGTTGGAGACTTCATGGTTGAGCTGCTACGTGGTGGTGAGAGTGTCGGCCAGCCCACCTTGACCCGCTTCTACAGCCTCCACACCTTTGTGATGCCTTGGTTGCTGGCTGTGTTCATGCTGATCCATTTCCTGATGATTCGTAAGCAAGGCATCTCCGGACCCCTCTGATCCCTGATCTCGGCCTAGTCTTTCCACAACCTCCATCCCGCAAGGGTTTCCCACCATGCATTTCGTTAAGAAGCCTGATCTCTCCGACCCCAGCCTCAGGGCCAAGCTCGCTAAGGGAATGGGTCACAACTATTACGGGGAGCCGGCTTGGCCGAATGATCTGCTCTACATGTTCCCCGTCACAATCCTGGGAACGTTTGCCTGTCTTGTTGGCTTGGCGGTTCTTGATCCAGCCATGCTGCTGGATAAGGCCGATCCCTTTGCCACTCCCCTGGAGATCCTGCCTGAGTGGTATTTGTATCCCGTGTTTCAGATCCTTCGGGTTGTTCCCAACAAACTGCTCGGGATTGCCTTGCAGACCCTTGTACCCCTCGGCTTGATGCTGGTTCCCTTCATCGAGAGCTTCAATAAGTTCCAAAATCCATTCCGCCGCCCAGTGGCCATGGCCACCTTCCTGTTCGGCACGGTGTTCACCATTTATCTCGGAATCGGAGCTTGCCTTCCGATCGATAAATCCCTCACCTTGGGTCTTTTCTGAGCACGCTCCTGTTCACTTGCCCCATTCATTCCCTCCAGCCGCGGCGACCACCGCGGCTTTTTTGTGGCCCGGCTTCAGGCAATAACGTTTTGCGACAGTGCACCGCTCTGTGGCCTAGGCCGACTGGGGCGCCGGGGGGGCATGACCCCCATCCCCTACATACGGGCTTCAGCCGCTCCTTGGAGCGGTGAAACCCATTCGCATTTAGAGCTCGGCCCCCCCAGCCGATGGTGCGGCGATCAGCTCCGGTCCATAGCCG
>JBIIIX010000353.1:0-2892 GCA_044234415.1 Cyanobium sp. | reverse complement strand
CGCATCGGCTCCCTCCTCCATCGCATCGGCGCTCTCCAACACCACGCTGAAGCGCACATGGGTCAAAGCCATCGGCCGCAGCGCCCGCATCAGCTGCTGCTCCAGCTCCTGGGCCGCCCGCTGCCGCGCCTGGCGCAGCTCCCCATTGGCCTGGTCCCGCCTCTGGCGGGCCTGCCTCTCCCGCTGCTCCAGCAGTTCTAAAGCGGCGCTGTCTCCGCCAGGGCCGAGCTGCTCGCGCAGGCGATCGCGCAGCTGGATCAGCTCCGCCAGCTCTTGGCCATGGCGGCGCTCCAGGGTCTTGAGCTGGGCGATGCGCTGCTGCATCTCCGCCAGGTTCTCCGGATCGCTGTCCAGCGAAGCGCCATAACGGTCGAGATCCCGGGCCAGATCCTGCAGCTCCGCCAGCAGATTGCAGCAGCGATCCCGCAACGGCTCCAGGCTGGTATCGAGGGCCTCCATCAGCTGCAGCTCCTGCTGGCAGGCGGCCAGATGCTCCAGGACCGGCGGCGCCGCCGGATCCCCCTCCTGCAACCTCCCCAGCACGGTCATCACCCCCTCTTGCAGGCGCACCCCATGGGCCAGCCGGTCCTGGTCGCGCTGCAGCCGCTGGCGCTCCTCAGGGTCATCGAGCTCCGCCTCCTCCAGGTCGGCCAGCAGTTGCTCTTGTTGCTGCCTCTCCCGCTCCAGCCGTTGGCGATCCAGCAGGGCCGCCTCGCACGCATTGGCGGCCTGCCTCCACTGGCGATAGGCCGCCCGCGCCGTCTCCAACAGGGGCAGCAGCGGTTCTCCTGCGAAGCGATCCAGCCAGCGGCGTTGTTGTCCAGGCCGGGCCAGCTGCTGGGTTTGGCCTTGCACGGTGAGATCCAGCAGCAGCGGCCGCAGCTCCAGCACCTGGGCCCGGCTCACCGCCACGCCATTCAGCCGCTGGCGGCTGGTCAGGCGCTCCTCCTGCAGGCGCCAGTCGCGGCTCACCAGCAGCTCCTCCTCCACCTCCAGCTCTTGAGCCTCCAACCAGGCCCGCAGCGGTGGCGTGAGGCTGAAGCTGGCCTCGATGCGGCCTTGGCGCTGGCCACTGCGCAGCAACCGGGCCGCCTGGGACCCCTGGGCGCCTCCCAGCACCGCATCGAGGGCATCGAGCAGGATCGATTTGCCAGCACCCGTCTCGCCGGTCAGCACCGTCAGGCCGCGGCCGAAGCTGAGCTCCAGCCGCTCGATCAGGGCGATGTTCGCGAGGGTCAGACCCGTGAGCACCCGGCCTCCGGCGCTTGCGCGCAGTGTCGCCCGACCGTAGCGACAAGCGGCTGGCGGCAACAGGGGCTGACGCCAACTGGGGGAGCCGCCGTTACGGCGGCCGTCAGGCCGGCTCTGGCAGGGTGACGCGCTCCAGAAAGGCCTCCGCGGCGGCATTCAGGGCCTGGCGGCGCTGGCCATCGATTCGCTCAAGCGTGCGCACCGCCATCGCCAACCGCGGATTGCTGGCAAAGAAGTCCCGATGGCGGTCGATGAAACGCCAGTACAGGCCATCCCAGATCTCACACCAGGGGCCGCGGGGGTCGTCGCCCATTTTAAGGATGTAATTCGAACCGCACAGATAGGGCTTGGTGGCAAAGATGCCGCCATCGCTCATCAAGCCCATGCCATACACATTCGGCCCCATCACCCATTCATAGGCATCCAGATAGCGCTCCATGAACCAGCGGTGCGCCTCGCGCGGCTGGATCTCACACAGAAGCATCAGGCAGCTGATCACCATCAGCCGCTCGATGTGGTGGTTGTAGGCCAGCCGGTTCACCCGCTCGATCGCCCGATCCAGCGGCGGCAGGCCGGTGCTGCCGTCCTCCCAGCAGGGAGCGAGGCGGCGGTGGTGGCCCCAATGGTTGGCCTGGGCCTGGCTTTCTCCATGCACCAGATCGATGCCTCGCACGAACTCTCGCCAACCGATCAGCTGGCGCAGGAAGCCCTCCAGCGAAGCGATCGGCAGCGGCCCGCTGGGATCGTCGCCCGGGGCTGCCTCAGCACCGGTTGCCTGATCGGTCGTTGCGGCAGCGGCTGGCTCCAGGGCGATGCCGCACCGCTCGGCCCAAGCCAGCAGGCGCTCCAGCACCCGTTGCGGTGTCAACAATCCGATGTTGAGCAGCGGCGACAGCAGCGAATGGTGCAGCGTGTCGTAGCGGCGGCTGAGGGCGTCCTCGTAGGGCCCGAAGCCCGTGAGCCGCTCCTCCAGAAACGTCTCCAGCCAGGCATCGGCACCCGCTTGATCCCAGGGGATGTACAAAGTCCCCAGCTCGCCGGGATTGGTGGCGAAGCAGCGCTCAATTTGCAACCGCACGGCCCCGTCCTCCGGGCTCGCCGCCACCTCGGGCAGCGGCGGTTCGCGATAGCCCTTGGGCAAGCGTCGACGGTTCTCGCTGTCGTAACTCCAGCGGCCGCCGATCGGGCCGCCCTCCCCATCGAGCAACAGCCCCAGCCGCCGCCGCTGCCGCTCATAAAAGGTCTTCATGAACGGCCGGCGGCGGCCCATGAACCAGGCCCGGCTCTCGGCCTCCGATTCCAGGAACGCCGGCGACGGCAGGATCTCCAAGCGCACCCGCCGCTCGGCGCAGAACCGCTCCACCGCCTCTTGGAAGCCGCGATCCGGCACCTCGCTGAGACGCAGCACTGCCTCAGCTTCGTCGGCGCCGTCGAGGCCCGGCGGTTCGGCACCAAGCTCCTGCTCCAGCCGCTGCCAAAACGGCCGCTGCCGCGACTCCTCCAGCTCCCCATAGCTCACCCGTACCCCGTGCTGGCGCAGGCGCTCGGCAAAGGCCCGCATCGCCACAAACGTGTGCAGCAACCGCAGCCGGTGGTAGCGGTACGCCGAAGCGATGCCCAGGTCCTCCAGCATCAGAACGG
>JBIIIX010000352.1:0-2910 GCA_044234415.1 Cyanobium sp. | reverse complement strand
CCGATCTCACCGTGGCGACCAAGCTGGCTCCCTATCCCTGGCGCCTCGGACGGCGGGGCTTCAGCGCCGCGTTTGCCGCCTCACGGGAACGGCTGGGCGGCAAGCTCGATCGGGTCCAGTTGCACTGGAGCACCGCCCGCTATGCCCCCTGGCAGGAAGGGCCCCTGCTTGAGGGACTGGCCGATCTGGTGGAGCAAGGGGCCGTCACCTCCTTGGGGCTCTCGAACATGGGGCCGCTGCGGCTGCGCCAGGTGCAGCTTCGCCTGGCGGACCGCGGCGTGCGGTTGAGCAGCCTGCAGGTGCAGCTGTCGCTGCTGGCCCCCCAGCCCCTGGCGCCCGGCGGCGTGGTGGAGGTGTGCCGGGAGCTTGGCATTGCGCTGATCGCCTACAGCCCCTTGGCTTTGGGCTTGTTGGCTTGTGCTCCGGGCCCACGGCCGACGCTGCCCCAAGGACCGCGGGGCTTGTTGTGGCGCAGGCTCTGGCCCAGCCTGCAACCGTTGCTGCAGGCCGTGAGAGCCGTGGCGACGGCCCATGGCGCCAGCCCGGCGGAGGTGGCCATGAACTGGTGCCGCGCCCATGGCGCCATGCCAATCCCAGGGTTGCGGCGTCTGGATCAGGTGGAGACGGCGGCCCATGCCCTGACCTGGACGCTCAGCCCCGCGGAACGCCAAGAACTGGACCAGCTGGCGCTTGCGACCCAGGCCGCCGGTGTGGGCATGCCGGCCAATCCGTTCGTGAGTGCCTGAAGGGTGGGCGGGCGCCGTGCCCGTTCAGCCCACCGTCCCTGTTCAGCAAGCCGGGCCGTTCAGCAAGCCGGGCTGTTCAGCAAGCCGGGCCGTTCAGCGAGCCGCGTCGGTGGACACCGCCGCCGCCGCCGCCGTGGAACCCGCCGCGGCTGGAGTGCCGGCATCCGGGGTGAGCACCACCGGCATCACCTGCGGCTGGGGCTGGGCCGATTCCTGAGGTTCCATCAGCCTGATCAGCTGGGGATCGCGGCTGGAGCTCTCCTGCTCGCTAGGCCCACAGGCGGCGAGGGCTTCCTGCAGCAGGGAGTCGAAGGTGGCGCCGGGCAGCCGATGCCGTGCCAGCTCGAGGAAGGCCCGGGCGAGGGATTCGCCGGCGGCGGCCCGCAACACGGGGTTGCTGCGGCGCAGTTCCTGCTCCTGGGAGATGGCGGTCAGAAACCGTTGGGTCACATCGCGTTTGGTGGAGGCGCGAATGCGGGTGTCCTGTTCGCCGGGGTTGAGGGAGAACTGGTCTTCCAGTTCCTGCAGGCGACGGTTCAAGCTCTCCAGCACCTCCTGCGCTTCCCGGGAGATCTGGACAAGCTGGCCATCGGACAGGCGGGGAAGATCGGCCACATACACCTTGCCGTGGTCGCGCAGGGTGAGGAACGTGGGCCGCTGACCGCCGCTGCTGCCGGGTTCCCTCAGGCGTTGCAGAGGTTCCCGCAGCCGGGGCGGCTGAGGACGCTGGGGAGGAACAGGACCGGCGGAGGAGCGGCGGCGGGTAAGGCGGGAGGAACTGTCGAGCATGGTCACCAGATTATGGGGAAACGTGGCGTCTACATCTAATGTAGAACGTGTCTACAGCCTTGGCTCGTTGACGAGGGGCCCGGATGGCAGTCCGGCCAGCCCCTCGGGGCCAGCCTGGGGGCGAACCCGACCGAGTTCCCAGGCCTGGTGGCCACAGGCTCGGCCGATCGCCACTGCGGCCTCCACCTGATCGGCGGGAAGCACAAGACAGAATCCCACGCCGAGGTTGAACGTGTTCCAGAGATCCAGCTCTGGCACCGATCCCATCTGCTGCAGCCAGTGGAACAGCAGCGGCCGCTGCCAGCTGGAGGGGTCGATCTCCGCCTGCAGTCCGGCGGGCAGGCAGCGGGGCAGATTTTCCGGCAAGCCGCCGCCGGTGATGTGGGCCATGCCATGCAGGCTCACGCCTTCAGCCAGCAGACGCCGAACGAGGGAGACATACAGCGCGGTGGGCGTCAGCAGGCTGGCGATCACGGATGGCCCCCCCGGCTCCAGGCTGGCGCTGGCCTCGACGCCCTCCTGCTCCAAGATCCGTCGCACCAGGCTGAAGCCATTGCTGTGCACGCCGCTGCTGGCGATCGCCACGATCCGGTCCCCCTCCCGCACGGCTCGGCCATCGATCAGGGCGTCCTCCTCCACCACCGCCACGCAGAAACCGGCCAGGTCGTAGCGGCCGGCGGGGTAGAAGCCGGGCATTTCGGCGGTCTCGCCGCCGAGCAGGGCGCAGCCGCTGGCGCGACAGCCGCTGGCGATGCCTTCCACCACCTCGGCCATCACCTCGGGGCTGAGCCGGCCAGTGGCGATGTAATCGAGAAAGAACAGGGGCTCGGCGCCGCTGGTGAGCACGTCGTTGACGCACATGGCCACCAGGTCAATGCCCACGTCATGGTGGCGGCCATGGACCTGGGCCAGCTCGAGCTTGGTGCCCACCCCATCGGTTCCGGCTACCAGCAATGGGCGTCGCAGGCCGCTGGGCAGTCGGCAGAGCCCGCCGAAGCCTCCCAGGTTGCCGATCACCTCGGGCCGGCGGGTGGTGTCGACGCTGGCGCGGATCCGCTCCACGAAGGCGCGACCGGCGACCACGTCAACGCCGGCGCTGCGGTAATCCATGGGGCCAGGGTTCCTCGGAGACCCCCTGATCCTGCCCCGCCAACCAGCACCAGCGGTGGACGACTTCAGGATTGGCACATTCAATGATTAGCTGGGTTAATCTCATTGATTGGATTTTCTGATTTGCCTGATGGCGATCGGCGGCCTAGGCGCTAGTGACTGGCTTGACTCAGCGGGTTGATGATGAAAACTGATCAGTGAATCCCGGCGGTTTCCTTGCGCCAAGCTCTGCAGCGAAGCGGTTAACTTCAGCTCGTCGTCAATC
>JBIIIX010000351.1:0-2915 GCA_044234415.1 Cyanobium sp. | reverse complement strand
GGCCAACGCCGTAAAGAATCGCCGTGCACAGAATGCCGCCGGCCCAGCAGAGGCTGCGCAGCGGTGGCAGGTTGGCCACATAGGCGCCGATGTAGCCGAGCCGCAGGGCTGGATGCAGCCAGGCCGCTAGAAGAACCGGTGGGGCGACCTGGGCCCCGTGCAGCACCGCCACCAAGGCCAGCAGGCAGGCCGGCGCGTGCAGGCCGAAGGCTTCAAAGCTGTTTTGGTGGGCCCAGTTGGCCCGCTTGCCCCAGGCGGGGAGTCGCTCGAACATGGCCCGCGGGGCGGCCAGGTCCGACACGCTGAAATCGGCCTGGGAGCGGGCGGCACCGAGGGGCACCAGGCTGATCACCACCACAGCGCCGGAGAGCACCAGCGACCAGGCCAGGGGAGCTGCCGGAGCAGCGTTCGACGGCAGGGCCGCCAACACCAGGGGGAACATCACCGGGACAGCCATCGCGCTGGGGGCAAGGGGTCCCTTTTCTAGGCTGGCCAAGGCCGGTCGACGCCCGGACTCCACTTCCCGCTTTCCCACCCCGCCCCCATGGCCGACACCTTCAGCTTCGATGTCGTCTCCGACTTCGATCGCCAGGAGCTGGTGAACACCATCGACCAGGTGCGCCGCGATGTGGGGCAGCGCTACGACCTCAAGGATTCCGGCAGCGAGCTGGAACTGGAGGAGAACGCGATCACGATCACCACCGCCAGCGACATGACCCTCGAAGCGGTGGCCGATGTGCTGCGCCAAAAGGCCACGAAGCGCAATCTCTCGCTCAAGATCTTCGATTTTCAGCCCGCCGAAAACGCAGGTGGCAACCGGGTGCGGCAAATCATCAACCTGCGCCGGGGCCTCAGCCAGGAGCTGGCCAAGAAGCTGAGCAAAACCATCCGCGATCAGCTCAAGAAGGTCACCGTCGCCATCCAGGGAGACAGCCTGCGGGTGACGGGCAAGAGCAAGGATGATCTGCAGCAGGCGATCCAGCTGCTGCGCGAGCAAGACCTGGAGGTGCCGTTGCAGTTCGAGAACTACCGCTGAACGGTTTTCGCGGCGGGCCTTAGACCGCCCGCCATACCAACACGGGCACGGCGCAATGGGTCAGCACCTTCTGGGTCTCGCTGCCGAGCACCAGGGCACCGACACCGCGGCGGCCGTGGGAGGCCATGAAGATCAGGTCGCAGTGGCGCTGCTCGGCGGCACGGATGATCTCCTGATACGGCTGCTCACTCTCCTCACAACACGCCTCCGCCGGCACGCCACCAGCCTTGGCGAGATCCAACAGCTCCGCCAGCTGCCGCTGGGCCAGCTCCCCCATGCGCTCGCGGATCTCCTCCGTGGTCATCAGGCTGGGGTTGGTGTCGATGGCGGGGCTGGCCTGCACGATGTAGTTGAGGATCGTGGGGGTGGGCACGGCATAGAAAAAGCTGATGCGGGCGCCGATTGCCGCGGCGAAGCGCACCGCCTCGCCAGCCGCCTGCAGCGACAGCTCGGAATGGTCGGAGGGAACAAGCAGGTGTTGATACATCGACGCGAATGGCGGGGAGGCGATGACAGCTGGGAGCTGAGCTGGGGCGATGGATGAGCTGGGGCGATGGATGGGCTGGGGCGATGGATGAACCGCGCGACGGGCGATGCAACGGTTGAATCCCGCCCCTGGATGCTAAGCAGAGCATCTGAGCTGAGCACCGCGACAGCAGCCCGGCCCAGGCTGCTCCAGGGCCGCGGGAGGAGGGCATCTAGCCTCAAGGCAGCAGGGCGAGGCAGGGAACCCAGGTGAGCCAAGGGAATCGCCCCCCAGCCGAGGGCCCAGGCCAACCCTCAGCGCAAGCGCCAGCCCAAGCCCCCGGCCTGGCGCCCGCAGCCCCAGCCCCAGCCCCAGCCCCAGCCCAGGGTTTGGAGTCAAAGGCCGCCTCTGGCGGCGGCTGGCGTTTCGCGATCGACCGCGGCGGCACCTTCACCGATCTGGTGGGACAGGGGCCGGGCGGCCAGAGGCTGGTGCGCAAGGTGCTGTCGGAACAGCCCGATCACCCCGGCGATCCCGCCCTAAGGGCAGTGCGCGAGAGCCTGGGGCTGGCACCCGAGCAACCGCTGCCCGCCGGGCTGGTGGAGGAGGTGCGCATCGGCACCACGGTGGTGACCAATGCCCTGCTGGAGCGCAAGGTGCAGCCGGTGCTGCTGCTGCTGAACGCCGGCCTTGAGGATCTGCCCTGGATCGGCGACCAGCACCGCCCCGACATCTTCGCGTTGCGCATCCAGCGGCCTGAACCGCTGCCGCTGCGGGTGGTGGCGGTGCGGGGGCGGTTGGCGGCGGATGGCTCTGAGGTGGAGCCCCTGGGCCTGGATGGGGAGCTGGAAGACAGGCTGAAGGCCAGCTTGGCGGAGCTGGAGGCCCAGGGGGGGTGTGCGGGCGTGGCGGTGGCGCTGCTGCACAGCTGCCGCAACGGCGGCCACGAGCGGGCGCTCGGCGATTGGCTACGCCAACGGCTGAGCCTGCCGGTGCTGCTGTCCCATCAGGTGAGTCCTCAACCGCGGCTGGTGCCTCGGCTGCACACCACCGTGGCGGAGACCGCGCTGCGACCGGTGCTGCATCGCTACCTCAACCGGGTGCGAGAGGAACTCGGCCCCCACCCGCGGCTGCGGGTGATGGGCTCCAGCGGGGCGCTGCTGGCGCCGGAGCTGCTGCAGGCCCGCGACACGATCCTCTCCGGCCCGGCGGGGGGCCTGGTGGGCGCCATCGCCGTGGCCACCGCCACCTCCTCCACCGCCACCGCCTCCACCGCAGCCACCGTCTCCACCGCCTCCACCGCCTCCACCGCAGCCGCCGCAGCCACCACAGCCACCGCCGCCGGTTTGGAGCGACGGCCGATCCTGGGCTTCGACATGGGCGGCACCTCCACCGATGTGTTCCACGCCGAAG
>JBIIIX010000350.1:0-2925 GCA_044234415.1 Cyanobium sp. | reverse complement strand
GATCAGCTGGCGCCGCAGGTATTTGTCCATCACCAGGCGAGCCACCTGGTCGATCGAGGCGGTGGAGAGGGTGCGTTCCACCAGCTCCACCAGCCTGGCGCTACCGCCCACCTTTTCCAGCTTGCCTGTGTCGGCCAGCCAGGCCGCCATGGCGGTGAGATCGGTGGGTTTGCCCTGGCTGTGCAGCATCAGGGCGGTGTGGAAGATCTCGCGATGGGCGCCGAGGTAAAAGGCGTCGGGCTGCAGCACATCGGCGACGCGACCGATGGCGTCGGGATCGAGCAGGATGCCCCCCAGCACCGCCTCCTCCGCCTCCAGGTTCTGGGGTGGCACCGCGTCCGGCAGGGGTTCGAAGTCGTGCGCCGCTGAGGAGGAACGGGCCGGGCGGCCGCTGTTGGCAACCCGACCGGCCTGGCTCGGATCGCCAGGTGTGGCGTCATCGGTGCCTTCGCCGCCAGGGCGTTGGAGGGTGGGAACAGACACCATGGCGGTAGAACCGGCAACGACGGACGGGAGCCTGGGGCGGCCGGCCAGGGAGGGTGGCCAAGAGGACCAGTTCCGCATCCTCGCCTGAGTGATGACCGTTGACCAGGGCGATCACACTAGGGATGGTGCTTCCCAGATTGCCGTCTCCGCATCTGGAGTGTGGCGAGGGGCTCAGGTCCCTGGGTCCGCCCCAGGGGCCGGGCCGCCAGCGTCTCAGTTGGCCCCCAGGTGCTCGACCAGGGGCAACGCGCTCCGAAGCTCCGCTCTGCCTGGGCCTGGCTCAGAGCGGGGCGGGGTGGGCGGTGTCCTGGCTGAGCGGTAATCGGCGCAGCAGCTCCGAGGCTTCGCCAGCGCCACCACAGCCGCGCCGGAACACCTCCAACCGCAAGCCATCGAGCTGACGGGATGAGGGGCCCTCAAAGGCGAACAACAGGGCCAGGGCGAGCGCCAGATCGCCGCGGTCGCGTTGTTGCAGCACCGCCCGCAGCCATGAGGCTGGGTCCTGGCCGAGGCTGGCCACCAGCGCCTCGTTGCGTTGCAGCTCGGCGTGGCTCGCCCCACGGATCGGCACCACCGCGAAGGCGTCGATGGCCGCCCCGGGAGGCCGCAGCAGCAAGCGCAGCGGCTCGCCCGGTTTGATCGGAGCCAGCGGCCAGGCGATCGGTCCCTGGATTAGCCCATCGGCGGGGGCATCGAGATGCCAGGCGAGGCGACCCTCCCGTTCGACGCGGATCTGCAGCAGCGGGCCAGCTGTGAACAGGGTGGGGCGACTCAGCGGCACGGTGGTGGGGCCATTGCCCTCCGCCAGCCGCGGCACAATCACGCAGACATCGAGTGGACTGGGGCGGGGATCGGGCCGCGCCCTTGCGGCGAGGGCAGCCGCGGGGGTAGGTCTGACAACGATCAACAGGGCCAGGGCGCAGGGCGCGACCGCCCGGCGAAGCACCTGCCGGATCAAGCCAAAAGCCGTGGACGCACCACGGGGAGACACCTCGACAGATTAACGAGCCCAAGTCGGCGTGCCGTCAGGCGCGGCCAGAGGGTTGAACGGATTGATCAGGGAAAGCAACGACGTCTGCTCACGTCTTGTGTCCCCCCCTCGGCCCGCTCCTGCGCGTAGCAATCGCAGCTTCGGGCCGCGACCCAGAGCGGCACGGCGCGATTGGTGCTGCTGGTTAAAAAGGTCAGCAAGTTGGAGGGGCACACCGCCAGGGGATCCATGGTGATGGGGAAAGCCTCGGGCTGGCCCAGGGGCAGCGGCTGGGGCACGCGGTTCGAGGGATAGGGATAGGCCTGGCGGACCGGCGCCGGGTAGGCCCGAGCCACGGTTTGGGCGGAGGGCTGGGGATGCTGTTGTGCTGTTGTCGCGGCGCCCGGGAAAGGGAAGGAGCTGTTGCCGTCGCCGCCGGCATGGGCCGGGCTGGAGGCGACGGCCAAGGCCACAACCGCCAAGGGAATCGCGGCCAAGAGCGCCCCCAGGGAAGTCAGTGGCGGCTGGAGGCGATGCCACGTCAGGGCGGTGGGTGTTAGCCGTGCTGCCATGACGAAACATCCCAATGAGATCAGTTTACGGAGCCAGCACAGCCACGCCAGGCCCCGCCCCTCCGCCAGCGGCATGGCTTAGGCGCCGCGATCGGGGCCCACAACAATTGCCATACAGCCGGCCTGGCGATCGACGACTCCCCCTTGCCGCTGCCAGCCGGGCTGAAGCGCCAAGCCCCAACCAACCTCAAGACAGGCTCGCGACGCGCCGCAACACCAGATCTGGCCGCCACAACTCCCCAGCGGATTGGCGACAACGCTCCTCAACGCCAGGCCAGTGCTCCAGACCAGTGCTCCAGGAAGGGGGGGCGATCACGCCGGGGCGCCCTGGCCTCGTGCCGATCGGCGCGGCTTGGTTGCGAACCAGGACTCCGGCTCGAGAGCCGCCTTCGCCCTCTGCCGCAACTGGACCAGCGCCGGAGAGAGGCCATGGCCATGCCGCTGGTTGACGACCGGTCGTCAGACGGTGGATACTGAGCCTTGTCGGCCCGAGGGCTGATGGCTCCTGATCCCGCATCAAGCGGGCCAGGATTGGTGTTCTCGGTTCATTCCGAAACACACCACAGTCGGGCTTCGGCGCGGCTGGGACTGTAGTTCAATCGGTTAGAGCACCGCCCTGTCACGGCGGAAGTTGCGGGTTCGAGCCCCGTCAGTCCCGTTCAACTCCAGGAGATCCTCGCGTGACCAACACGGGACCTGTGCGCGTGCGTCTAGCGCCCAGCCCCACAGGCACGCTGCACATCGGCACCGCCCGCACGGCGGTGTTCAATTGGCTCTTCGCCCGTCGCCAGGGCGGTGAGTTTTTGCTGCGCATTGAGGACACCGACAAGGAGCGCAGCAAGCCCGAATACACAGAAAATATTCTCGAAGGGCTGCGCTGGCTGGGGCTCGATTGGG
>JBIIIX010000349.1:0-2926 GCA_044234415.1 Cyanobium sp. | reverse complement strand
TGGCAAACCCCACCACGTTGTTGAGCTGCTGAGCCACGCCGCCGCTATTGCCCCCCAGGGATGGGTCCCCCCAGGTGACGACAGAGCCATCGGTCTTGAGCGCCGCGAAGGCGCCTGCAGACGCGAAAATCTGGCTGACCCCCGAAAGAAGCTGGCTGGCCACCGCGCTGCTGTCGCCACCAGCGGCGGAGTTGCCCCAGGTGACCACGGAGCCATCGGGCTTGAGCGCAGCGAAGGCGCTGCCCGTGGAGAACACCTGGCTGATCCCCGAGCTGAGCTGGCCGGACACCCCATCGCTGTTACCGCCTGCGTTGGCATCACCCCAGGTCACGACCGAGCCATCGGCCTTGAGCGCGGCGAAGGCACTATCTGTTGCGGTGATCTGGGAGACGCCGGAGCTCAGTTGGCTGGCCACCGTATGGCGATCACCACCACTGGCTGGATTCCCCCAGCTGACGACCGAGCCATCACGCTTCAGCGCTGCAAAAGCGTTGCCCGTCACGAAGACCTGAGTAACGCCGGAGCTGAGCTGGTCGGCGTCCACGCCAATGTCGCCGTAGGAGCCACCCCAGCTGACGATGGAGCCATCGGACTTAAGGACGGCATAGCTGGTCCCAGCCGAAAAAACTTCGCTGACACCGGCGCTGAGTTTGCCGGTCAACTCGCTGGCGAAGGTGGCGGAACTGCCGCTCCAAGCGTTGGAGAAGCCGTACCCGAAGGAGCGCCCCCAGGAGACAACAGATCCATCACTTTTGAGCGCAATGAAGCCTTCCGGTCCCGAGAGAATCCTCAACACACCACTGCTGAGCTGGCTGGACACGCCACTGCTATCGCCGCCAGAGTTGGAGAGCCCCCAGGTGACGACGGAGCCATCGTCCTTCAGCGCCGCAAACGCCACTTGATTCGAGATGATCTGGACCACGCCGCCTCTGAGCTTGCTGGCCACCGCACTGCTGTCGCCGCCATAGTTACCAGCAATCGTGACCCCACCCCAAGTGACGACGGAGCCATCGGCCTTGAGCGCGGCGAAGGCATAGGCGGTCGAGAAGATCTGCCTGACGTCCGCGCTAAGTTTACCGGCCACCGCACCACTATTTCCACCAGCCCAGTCCTCACCCCAGCTGACAACGGAGCCATCGCGCTTCAAGGCCGCGAAGGCATAAGAAGTGCAGAAAATCTGGCTGACGCCCGCACTGAGTTGATACGCCAGCGCACGGCTGTCGCCGCCATAGGAGGGGGCCCCCCAGCTGACAACAGAGCCATTGCCCTTCAGGGCTGCGAATGCGTATTTGTTGCCGAATTCTCCCCTTCCCCGTTCAGGAAATCGATGCGGGATCGGTGTGCTGACCACGCTGGCCCGCTCCACCGCCACGGCCTCGCCGTTCACCACCACGCTTCCCTGATCGTCCTCCGCCAGCAAGATGTCGTGCCGTTCGGCGCTGATCCCTCGATCCCCCAGGAGCCAGGCCGCGAACAGCTCCCCCTCATCCCCTGGCGTATCGCTGGCATTCAGCAGCCCATCGAGGTGGTGTCCCAGCTCTTCGGTGAGCACCGCCAGCACCTGGGTCGGGCTGGCCAGCAACAGCCAATCGGCATTGAGATAAATGGTGCGCCGGCTGATCGCATACGCCCCGGCAGCGCCGTTCATCGCCGCCGCTGGCAGCAGCACGAGCGGCGGCAATGCGCTGAACTCGCCCTCGCACCACTGCTCCAGCAGAGCGTTCAGGGTTGCTGGCAGCTCCGGCAGCACCAGGGCCTGTCGCGCGGCGGCGCTCAGCGATCCATCGAGGCACCAGGTCCGCAGCAGCTGCTTCCAGGAGGGCAGAAGGTCTGTCAGAACGCTTTGGCTGGTGGCGGAGCCCATCGGCGTGGACGGCAAGGCGGACAGGGAGTGGAGCGTGCGGGCTGCTGCAGGGGCGATGGCGTGGCTGTGGGATGGCTCCACTTGGAGCGGCAGAGAACCCCCAAACCACTTCAGCAGCTCCACCGGATCGGCGCTGTGCTGTTAGCCGAGGTCATTCAGCCGAGGTCCTCAACTGAGGCCGTTCAGCCGAGACCGAACTGGGCGAGAAGACCGAACTGGGCGAGAAGGGTGCTGCCTTCCGGCGAGGAGGGGGAAAAGGCGCCGCTGGAGCCCGTCCAGCTCCAGGAGGCATCGAGGTTCCAAACATGCAGGAAGTTGCCGGGGTTGTTGCGCCAGAGGATCTGGTTTTGGCCGCCGACGGTTTCGGCGGCGAGCATCTGCCAGGTGCTGCTGGCATCGCCCGTGCCGAGTCCAAAGGGAGAGGACGCGGGATAGACAGTGCTCCCCACTCGTACCACCGCCAGGCCATCGGCTTGGCGCAGCAGGGTGGCGTTGCCCTTGTTCTCGATCGTGGTAGGTGCCTGCCCGATGATCGAATCACCGTTGAGGTCGGCATTGATCGCAACCTCCTCCGCGATCAATTGGGCGGCACTGAGCAGAGCTCCTGATTGGTAAGTGCCGGCGTTGTTTAGATTCCAGCGTGCGGCTTGGCCGCTGCTGCTATTGCGCCAGTAGAACGCATAGCCGCTGCCCAAGGTCGTCGCCGCCACGGCGATCCAGCCGTTGCCAGGGTTGGCGGCAGAGGCATTGCCGCCGGGATAGGTGACCTGCAGCGCTGAGCCTGTGCCATTGCGCAAGGCATAGCCCAGGCTGGTACTGCCCAGATTCACGCCGTTGATGGTGCGAGAGCCTGAGGTATAGCCATCACCGTTGAGATCGAGGTTGAGGGAGGCTTCCTCACTCAACAACTGCGAGGCGCTCAGTATTGCACCGGTGGTGTAGGCGCCACTGCTGTTGAGCTCCCAGCGGGCGGCTTGGCCGCTGCCGCTATTGCGCCAGTAGAACGCATAGCCGCTGCCCAAGGTGGTCGCTGCCACGGCAATCCAGCCAGTGCCGGGGTTG
>JBIIIX010000348.1:0-2930 GCA_044234415.1 Cyanobium sp. | reverse complement strand
TGATGCCATCCAGTTGTTCCAGCGCATCCCAGCGCCACTCCTCAGGAATCCCCTGCTCCTGGCCCGTCTCCTTGGCCATCTTCAGGAACAACAAATACGTGAGCTCCGTCACGTATTGGTGATAAGTCACCCCGTCGTCCTTCAGCACATTGCAGAGGTTCCAGAGCTTGGCAACGATGTCGTGGGTTGTGTTGCCTGCTGGTCGGGAGGCGATCATCACCAGGCCTCCAAGCGTGGAGAAAGCATCAACGTCTCTGCCGCAGCCATCAGGGGAAGTCCACCGGTTCGGCAGGGCGAGTGTCGCGCCATCCCTGAAAGAAGGCATCCAGCTCCTCTCGGAAGCCAGGCTCCTGCAGCAACGCATCCCTCAGCTCCAGCAAATCGCTGGCCGATGGCCGCACCGCCTGGCTGCGGCCGTTGCGGAACAGCTTGGCGCGCATGCCGTCACCCCATGGTCAAAATAAGTCTAGGCCGGCACCCCTGGCGCAGTGCCGGTAGCACCGCGCCAGGGGTGCCGATCCTCGCCAATCGCTCCCGCGTCACTTGGCCACACTGAGCGGAATGTTGGGGCTCTCGGGGTTCACATCCACGCTCTGCAGCTGGGGACGCAACACCAGATCCATGTCCTCCATTGGGATCGCACCGAGCAGCACCTCATTGCCAAGCACCATCGCACCGGTGAAACAGCGGCGGTTGCGGAAGCGCACTTCCACTGGCCCCACATACGGCACCGTGCAGCGATGGCCATCCGCCAGCACCACCTCGCGCCGCTCTAATTCGGCCAGGCTCAGCTGGATCGCCAGATGCTCCGGAATGCAGAGATGCACCGCACCACTGTCCACCAGGGCCGACACCTCCAGGGGCGCCAGATCCGGCCGGGTGGGGTTGCTGAGGGAGAAATTGCCGCGGATCAGGCCCATAGGGCCAATCTAATCAAAGCTTCCATCGCCTCGCGCAGAGGGCGTAGCAGGCCGGCCCGGCACCCCATCCCAACCCATCCCGGATGCATCCCGCATGCGGAATGGGTTGCCTGTCAAGACGTGGAACGCCACCTGATGTCCTCTCTCAGGATTCGCGATCTGCCCGAACCTCTGCTCCGGCCTGCGGCAGCTGGCGGAGCGGGTGCTGCCTTGATGGGCCTCACGCCGCCCACACCTCCCGCTGGAACTGCTGCAGCACGCCATCGATCTCGCCGCCGAACAGCCGATTCAGCCGCGGCCAGCCGCCGCCTTCGCGTTTGAAGAACAGCAGGTCGTCGTCCAACGCGTCGCGATCCACGATCGTGATCACCTTCGTTTGGTTGGCGATGCGCTGCAGCCAATCGCGCTGCGGTTTGCTCCAGCTGCGCGAGGCCAGGATCCGCTGCAAGGCCCGCTCCACCCGCTGCTCATAGGGCATCAGCGGATCGCCCAAGGCCGCCTGGCGGATCCAGCCCATGATCGAGGCGGCCATCTCCTGGTTGGTGGTCTCCCGCCAGGCCGTGGCCAACGTGGTTTCGCTGTAGCCGCGCTGATCCAGCGCCAGCTTCAACTCGCGGAGATCCTTGCGGCTCAGCTCCCAGGGTTTCGTCAACACCGTGGTGAGGGCGGGCAGGTCGTTGCCTGGGTCGCGCACGAAGGCGCTGAAGCCCTCCAGGTAGTCCTCCGGCCGCTTGGCGTCGCCATAGCCGCGCTCGATCGCCACCAGTTCATCGTCCTGCTCGCAGAGGAAACGGGGTTGGGCCGGCGTCTCCCACTGGTCATCCAGCAGCGCACCAAGATCCGTGATCGTGCCCAGCCAGCGCTGGGCTTCCGCCAGCGGCAGGCGCCGCAGACGCTCGATGAACGCCTCCGGTTCCTCGCCACTCAGCAGCCGAAAGCGAGCTTCGGCATTTTCGGTCAGATGCCGTCGCTTGCGCCGCAATTTGGCGATCAACTGCTCGCGCACCAGTTCGGCGTCGTCTGCCTCCGTGCTCTGCAGCTCCTGCAGCAGCTGCGAAAAGGTGATGGTGGGGTTGACCACCACCGGCTTCATGTCGGTGAAGTGCTGCAGCGCCTCATACAGGCCCACCGCATCAAAGATGCGGAAGCTATCTTTGCCGATCGGCTCGCACAGCCGGGTGGCGCGGCCGATCATCTGGTCGTAAAGGATGCGGCTGTTCACGCGGCGCAGAAACACGATGTTGCCGATCTCCGGCACATCCACGCCCGTGGTCAGCAGATCCACGGTGACGGCCACATTCGGGAAGCTTTCATTCTTGAAGCGCCGGATCAGCTGCGCCGGCTGGTCGCTGGCGCCTGTGATCTTGGCCACCGCCTCATCCGGCACGCTGCCATAGCGCTTCTGGAAGGCCTCCTTGAGCAGCAACACCACCAGATCAGCGTGCTGATCGCTCACACAGAAGATCAGCGTCTTGAAGGGTGAAAACGGATCGAGTTCATCGGCTAACGCTTCACACACCACCCGGTTGAAGGCTTCGGTGAGCACTTGGCGGTTGAAGGCCTTCACATCAAACCGCAGCTCATCGGGCGTGGTGAACAGATCGATCTGGCCCGTGCGCGGATCCATGGTTTTCACCTCCTCACCCACCTGCCAATGGATGCCTTCGGTAGAGAGCTTGGTGCGGATGCGAATCGGCGGTTCATGATCCACCAGGTAGCCATCCACCACCGCCTCGCGGTAGCTGTACACAAACACCGGATGGCCGAAGATCTGCACCGTATGCAACGCCGGGGTGGCGGTGAGCGCCACCTTCACCGCATCAAACATCTCCAGCACCCGCCGGTACTTCGACACGTAGTCGTTGAAATCGCGGAAGCGCAACTCGCGCTCGCTCAGCTCCCGATCCAGCAGGTAGCCGCGGTGGCATTCATCCACCACGATCAGGTCGTAGCTGTCCACCGTGGGGCGGCCCTCCTCATCCCCCAGCAACAGCCGCTGCGCCATCGCCT
>JBIIIX010000347.1:0-2935 GCA_044234415.1 Cyanobium sp. | reverse complement strand
TCAACCACGCCATCCTCTGGCGCATCACGCCTTACACCCCGTGGCAGAAGAAGTGCAAGGAATGTTGGGACAAGTTGGTGAAGGGCGATTTCGACTGGGCCCATCTCGCCTTCCATCTCTGGCCCGCCCGGGTGATCCCCAAGTGCACCACCGATCGCAGTCTGGCGATCGCCCATGGACTGGAAGAGCGGCTCTGGCAGGAAACCAACAACGGCAACTGGCTCCTACGGCAGCTCCCAGAGGCTGAGCTACAGGCCCTGATCAGCGAGCACAGCAAGCCTGCGGTGAAGAACGCCCTGGAGCGCTTCCTGGCCGCACCACCACCGGTGGCGCCAACCCGCACCAGCGCGCCGCGCGCCACACGTTCCTCCGCCAGCGGCACCACCCGCAAGCCCCGCGGCACCGCCGCCATCGTGGATGCGGAGGCCAGCCGTCAGACCCTGCTCGCCCTCACCGCTTCGCCAGCGGAAGGCCTTAGCCGCAATGCCATCGCCGAACTCCTGGGAGTGGAGGCAGGCTCCATCACCGCCATTATCAAGCAGCTCAAAGATGGCGGCCAGATCGAGCAGTTGGGTGCCGCCCGTGGGGCGAGGTATGTGCTCACGGAGACGGGCCGGGCGATGGTGGAGCAGGAGGAGGAATCATGATCTCCCTGATCGAAGCCCTCAACTACCGGTCGCTGCGTTATGTGCGGCAGCCGCTCTCTCCCTTTCAGATCCTGATCGGTCCCAATGGCAGCGGCAAAACTGCCCTGCTCGAGATACCCAGCTTTCTGGCCCATCTCATTGAGTTGGGATTGGATCTTGCCCTGGGTGGTGATGATCGGATCACGATTCCCCTGCGCGCCACACACGCTCGTCAGCTGCTCTGGAAGCAGCAAGGGCAACTGTTTGAGCTCGCGGTTGAGTTACCCATTCCGAAGCGGCTCGCCAGGGGCAATGGAACAACTGCGCAACAGGTCTGTCGCTATGAACTGGCGATTGATGCCGTTGCCAGCAGCCTTGCTGCCGAAAATCTGTTTCTGATTCCTCAGGGCGATCACAAGCCCCGGCCGCCGTTGGAGGTCTTCCCTTCACCCCGCACGATCCCCTCCACAATCCTGATGGGTGCCCATCCCTCGCTGCCCACAGGCTGGCAGCAGGTCATCTCTCGCAACCAGCCCGACAAGGCAACCTACCTTGCTGAAACCTCCAACAGACGCAGCACGCGCAAGCTCCTGGCCGGCCGCACAGCCCTGGCCAGCCTCCCGGACGACCCGGAGCGGTTTCCCGTGGCCTGCTGGTTTCGGGACCAGCTGATCGGCCAGATGCAGCGGCTCGTGCTCTCCGGTGAGCACATGCGCCTGCCATGTTCGTTTTCTCGCCAGTGGCGCTTCCGGGCGGATGGCTCCAACCTGCCCTGGGTGCTGCATCGCCTGCGGCAGAATCCAGCGCGCTTTGCCCAGTGGCTGGCCCACCTCCAGGAAGCTCTGCCTGAGGTCAGCGGTGTCACCACCGTGCTGCGCGAGCCAGACAGCCACCGCTACCTCACAGCTCGTGTCGCCGAGGATGTGGCGCTCCCCTCCTGGGCTCTGTCCGACGGCACCTTGCGCCTGCTGGCGCTCACGGTGCTGGCCTATGTGGACGACCTCAACGGCTCCTACCTGATCGAAGAACCCGAAAATGGCATCCCTCCCAAGGCGATGGAATCGGTGTTTCAGTCGCTCTCATCGGTTCCTAACGCCCAGATTTTCTGCACCACCCACTCCCCCGCGCTGCTCGGCCTGGCCAGCCCGGCCCAGCTGCTCTGCTTCGCCAAAACAGCCGATGGCTCAACCGATGTGATCCAGGGTGATCAGCATCCCGTGCTGCGCGACTGGCAGGGCACGATCGATCTGCAAACGCTGTTCGCCTCGGGGGTGCTGGGATGACAAGCTTTCCCGCCATGCACTGCGCCGATCGAGGGGAGCTCGCGGCCAAATCGAGGAAAGCTGTTCTGGGTTCAGCGGGAAGAGACGTGGCATGAATGTGAACGCTCCTGATCAACCCACTGCAGAGACGCTCACGGCAGCGCCTTTGCAAACGCGACGCCCAGATCCCGCAAGCGGTCGCCAAGGGCCGCACCTCTCACCTCCCGCCATCCGTATGACGATTTACGAGCACGCGCGTATCCATACGAGCATGCGCGTATCGGATGCGCCGCCAGCTCAGTCTGTTTTGCCTGCCTCGACGCTGCCAGCTGAGTTCGATGGCCGAACCCTGACGTCCACGAGGCCTTGCCGTGCGGGTAGCCACCAACCAGCCCCAGGTTGGGGCGCGATAATCAAGGTCGTAGGGGAACGAACATGAGACCACGCCAGAACCATGGATCTAAGAAGAAGTTGGTCGATCTCAGCCAATGGCCTGAAGACAAGCTCAAATCACTTGCAGACCAACTGAGCTACAGCGGCAATCCACTTCACAAGCGCAATCCTGGAGACTACAATTTGACTCCACCATGCGCTGGCGGCCGCCCCGGCAAAACTCTATGTGACAGAGCCAAGATCTTGACAAGAAGAGAAGCCCTGACCCTACTTAGAGATGGATGCAGAAAAGGGCTCATTGACTCCAACTTTGAGGACGGCTGGCCAAAGCGAATCTGGTCAGTGCATGAAGGAATCGTTCTTGAGGCGCAGCTTGACAAGAGTCCTCCTGGCAGCTATCGCGGATACCCTTTGCAATCCGACGATCACTTTCAGGCCTTCATACTTTCCAGGTGGAAAGCGAGGCCATTACAATGAATCTTTTTCAGATCGGCAAGTGGGAAAGTATTGACTCCCTGCCTATTGAGCAGGCTGTGACTTGCGCGCGCATACAGATCAGCCTGAAAGGGAACTGCATAACAGAACACGAAGACAACTTCTCTCATACTGTACGTGAAGATGTCCTCTTGTCAGCTTATCCACTGGCGCTGTGGT
>JBIIIX010000078.1:0-11401 GCA_044234415.1 Cyanobium sp. | reverse complement strand
TGATCCCAGCGACGGGAGCGTGAGCCAATCTCCACGTCGGAATTGATGGTCTTCGTCAACCTCATTGAGACGCGCCAGGCGGGTCTCATCCATGTTGAGTTGCAGGGAGAGCTCCTCGACACTCACCGTTTGCCGAACTTTGACCCAGACCCGTTCTGATGAGAGCGCCGCAACAAGCAGATCGTCCGAGGCGGTCGTTTGGAGATTATCGGTGGCGATCGCTGCAAGCAACTGAACCCCCAAAGGGGCTATCAGCAAGCCAGTGAACAAGATTTGTTGAGGCTTCATGCAAAGAAAGACCCATCGGACTACAACCCAAGGAGAAGCCAACATCCCCAGGCCGGCAAAGAGTAGCGTCAGGTTCTGCTGCTGGCAAGCCCCGGCGGTGCCAACCGGTCAGGCGTCCCCCTCGGCCCCCGGTTGCCGGGCCGAGCCGATCCAAGGGCTACAGGTCGGCCTGGTCCAGCTGTCGAAGCGCCTCGAACAGCGCCACCGCCACGGCCACGGAGAGGTTGAGGCTGCGGACGCCCTGGCCCTGCCCGGGTTGCCAAGGACGGATGGGGATTCGCAGCCGCGCATCACAGCTGTTCAGGATCTGCTGGGGGAGCCCGTCCGTCTCGCGACCGAACAACAGCCAGTCATCGCTGGCATAGCCGACCGTGTGGTACGCCTGTTCCGCATGGCTGCTGAAACCGAGCAGCCGCCCGCCCAGTCGTTGTCGCTCCGCGAGGAAGGTCTCCGCGCAGCTGTGTAGTCTGAGCTGTAGGTCTGGCCAGTAATCAAGCCCCGCGCGCCTCAGCTGCCGCTGCTCCAGGCTGAAGCCCAGCGGCTCGATCAGATGCAGCTCGCTCCCTGTCGCCACGCAGGTTCGCGCCACGTTGCCCGTGTTCGGGGGGATCTGGGGCTGAAAGAGCACGATCCGGGGCATCGCTGGCCTGCTCAGCCGTCAGCTGGTACCGGCGTGCCCAGGGCGATGAGATCCAAGGCGCGGCCCTGGACCACAAGCCAATGACTGGAGCACTGTTTGGCGAGCTTGCGGTTGATGTCGCTCAACCGGTCGCGGAAGCGACACCCAAGAGGGGTGGCAGGGACAACCCCCCAGGACACCTCTTCGCCAACCACAACCACTTCGGCCAGGCATTGGTGCAGTGCGCCCAGCATCTCCTGCTGTACAGCCAGCCAATGCCTTGAATCCAGATCCAGATGGGCTGCCACCCAGGTGCCGAGAGAATCGACCAATCCTAGTTGGTGCGGCTGCAGCCTGATCAGCGCAGGGCTCAGATCGCCCAGCACCTCCCAGGTGCTCCAGTTGGCGGGACGGCGACGGCGATGTCGCTCCAACCGCTCTTGCCAGAGCGGATCCTCGAGACCAGCTGGCCCGGTGGCGATGTAGACGACTTCAGCTGCGGAGCGGCAGGCCAGGTGTTCAGCCCAACAACTCTTGCCGCTGCCACTGGCACCACACACCATCGTAAGGGGTGGTGATCGCAAAGCCTCAGCCACCACCATTCATATTGCGCAGCGTGGCCACTGAGGATGGCGAGACACGGTTGAGATAACGGAAGATCCAGTATTTCAGAATCGTGGCAAGAATCACGGGGAAGGTGGCGATGAACAACATGATGAAGTTCTCATCGGCAGGCAGGCCAAGATGGTGGGTTACGCCATCGAGAAGAACTGTCCAGCCCTCAGGGCTGTGGAAACCGACGAAGATATCCGTGAACAGAATGATCGCGAAAGCTTTCGCGCTGTCGCTCAATCCATAGATCAGTTCATCGAGGAAACCGCGCAGCACCTGGAGGTCGCGCTGCCCAAAGATGCAGACAAAGAAAAATCCCAGCAAGGCAAATAGATCTGCAGCGACATTTTTAATCGCTTCGTTGCTGCCTCGCTCCGACTCGCGTTTTAGTTCCTGTGCCCTTCGAGTCAGTTGCTGCTCCAGCTCAGCTTCGGCGATGAGTTGCTGCTTGTTGACGAGCGATTCAAATTCCAATTCGCCGCGATAACGTCTCAGCTCTTCAATGGCACGCCGTTCCAATTTGGGCTTCGGGTAATTGAGAAAACTCACCTGGGGCGCAAAACGATCTACCAATGGTGATATGATGTAATTACGGCTAACCTGCTGCACCAAGACTGGTACGAGAATCAGCAGCAACAGGATCCGCAGCGAGACCAGTGTGGAATCCCGTCGCCTCCGGAAGCCCTGGACAACGTTCTGTTCCGCGTCCGGATCGAGCTGCTGGCGTACCTGATCGACCACCGTCAACAGGCTGCGCGGCAGCACATCCGGGGAGCGACTGATGCGTGGTAGCGGTTGGCTCTGGTTGTCGTAGCGGCGCATCACTGACTCAATCAGTTGCAGCTGCCGCATTTCTTGGCCAGCCAGCTCGTGGCGATGGCCCTCCAGATTCAGCTGGGAATCACGGCAGATCTGCAGTGCCGTGCGAAAGCGGCGCAACACCTGAGCCTGCATCGCTCTAGGGATACGAAGCTCAAGTTCAGTCCGTACCGGACGATCATTGTAGTACTCCATTTCGATGCTCTGGATCAGCAGAGCAGACTCGTAGCCACGCTCGAGTGCATTGGAAAGGTCGAGAGAGCGGGCTCGGCCAAAGGTGGTGATCCAGTTGCTGATTCCCATGGTTGGCGTGTGCGGTGGTGATCAGCGGGAAAACACCCACCAGGTCAACATCGGTACAACCGAACCCACCACCAACAGCACCACGACCCAGGTGAAGCCGTTGCCATTACGGGTTTCCTCACGGCTGGGGATATTGCTGATCACCGCGGCCTCCTCCTGCTCAAGCGGCGGGCCCGGGTCCTCTTCTCCCTGGAGCACGGGCTCCAGGCGATTGATCGCATCCACACTGGCCTGGCGATACCGCTCGCCCTGTCGCAGCGGCTGGGCCATCGTGGCTTGGGCCGTGCTGCGCAGCAACGCGTCTGGAAGCTGACCCTCCAGCGTGGCGCTGGCGACGACGACCGACGTCTTGGTCTGGCTGTCGATCAGCAATAGCAACAGCGGCAGTGGTGATCTGCCATCGGCTTCTGTCTGGACCTGCCAGCGCTCAAGGAGCTGGCTGCCCAGCGCATCGAGGCTGAGGCCATAGTCGAGGCGCGTCACGGTGATCAGTCGCGCATCGACCCGCTGTTCACTGAGGCGATCCAGACGATGCTCCAGCTCCGCACGGCTGGCCCGGCTGAGCACATCCGCCTGATCGATCACGTGGGCGCTGGGTGCGGTTGCCGGCAGGTCCCTGGCAGACAGGGCCAGGGCCGGATTGCAGAAGGCCGCCAGCGGCAGCAACACCGCCAGCGTCAGAACGGTGAGCTGGCGTAGCAAGGCAGCGGTGACCCCCGCAAGGCCGGCTGTAAGGGGTCGCGGAAGTGGGTTGACGGCGGTCACGACCCTCGGGATGACTTTCCCTAGTCTGCCTTCAGCTCGCCAGGCTGTCTCGGTTTAGAACGCCGATCACATCAATAATTATTTGGCTTCGCGCATCGGGCAGCTCCAGCAGGCTTGCCAGCTCCTGGAGCAGCTCCTGTTCCTCCTGATCGAGCTGGTTGTCGCTGAGAACCAGGTGCACCGCCATGGCCAGAGCGGTTTCCTGTTGAGCTGGCGTGAGCGCCTCAACCGCCGCCCGCAGCAACGGACGCCAGCCCTCCTCGCGCATCCGGACGAGCAGGCCATCGAACAGCTGCCCCATGCGCTCCTCCGAAAAATCCCGATAGGGGCTACGCCCCTCCAACTGAAGGCGCAAAGAGCGGGACTCCTCGCGACTGAGGCAGTTATCGCAGCCCACCGCGATCAGGGCCACGGCGGCAAAAGCCTCACTAGGTGTCATCCGCAAGATCCGGCTGGACCCATTGCAGCAAGGCCAGGTCGATCCGCCAGCCTTGCTGAGAACGATCGACACTTTCGCGACCCATGGCCGATTCCCTGCCCGCCCGGCTCGCCCTGTTCAGCGGAGCTTTCGCATTGGCGTTGACGCTGCTGAATCAATTCACAGCGCCAGCTGGCAGCTTGCTGATTCCAGCCTTTCAGCGGTCCGGAGTGCTGGCGGGAATCCTGTCGGTGCTACTGATGTTGGTGGGAGCCCTCTGGAGTCGCATCGAGCCGGCCGCCGCAGCCAGGGCGCCGCTGTCGGGGGACGAGGGATTGGAGCTCGATGATCACCTGCCAGACCCCCTGCGCCAGGAGCTGGGCTGGGGCAGCACGATGTTGCTGACCGCCACCCCGGCCGCCGTCGTGCTGCTGCAGTGGCGTGGGCTCACCCTTCTGCGGCGCGGTCTGTTGGCTCCGACCCGCTTTCTTCCGGGACCGATCTGTGCCCAGTGCCTGGAACGTCAGCGGGCGATCTCACTGGTGGATCTCTCCCTGTACCCAGGCCGGGCGGAGTTCGATGATCTGTTGCCGGGGCTTCCTTCGGTGTTGGTGCAGCCACTGGGTCGCGACGGACTGCTGATTCTCGGCGGATGGTCTGTGCGTTGCTTTCGCCGCAGCGATCTCGCCTGGGTGGAGGGATGGGCCGCCCGCGTCACAGACGAATGGGCTCCGGTTCTCGACGGGCTGGCGGAGCGGGCCGCGGTGGCTCAGGCGGTAGCGGAACCCGGAAACGGCTGATCACCCTGGCGCCTGGCGCCGTCAGCACAACAGCGCTGGAGGAGCCAAGCCCGGCATCGAGGCGACCGGCCTGACTGCTCTGGTCTTGATCGCGGCGCTTGAGCACCACATCCCCCTCGGCCTGGGCGGATCGCGCCAGCCAGTTCCACTGGCAGCGACGGGCCTGAAGGCTTTCGCCTGGCCGCAGGATCCGGCACCCCTGGCCACCGTCCACGGTGGAGGCCACCGCCTTGCGCAGATCCACGTTCAGCCCGGCGGCCAGCAGGGTGGTGTTCGCGCCGGTGTCGAACAAACGCAACGGCGCTAGCAGGCGGAAGGCCTGGTCCGTGGTGTTTCCCTCGAGGCCACCGGCGCTGAGCAGCTGCAATCCGTTGCCAGCCGGCAGAATCGCGGTGCCGCTTTGAACCTGCCGTGGAGTCTCTGACGCCCTCTCAGGCAGCACCTGCCGCCTGCCCTGCAGGGGTCCACTGGCGAGCAGCCTGCCGCTGCGGGGATACCAGACCACATCGCGGGCATGGAGCGTCAGTTCCGGGGGGCGATCGGGCAGGCGGCGCAGGGGATTGAAGGGTTGCGACCACCCCCGCAGGCTGGGCTGGCCGCGCAGCTCCAATCTTTCGCTGTCAAAGCGAAACGTGGCGGTGCGACCGCGGATGCTGAAGCGATCGTTGTAAGCGTTGGGGGAGCGATCCAGTTCCATCAGCTGCCTAGACGGCATCCAACGAACACGGGATGCGGTGATCAACGTCGGAGGATCGTCGATCTGTTCCACTCGGATGTTGCCCTCCAGCTGCACCACTTCGCCGTCGTTGACAACGACGCCGCTACTGGCCAGAACCCTGTAGCGGGCCTGGCCATCGAGATAGATCGTGCCTCGCAAATCGCTGGCCTGGGCCAATTTGCGCCTCAGGTCGTAACGGGCTTCAGCGCTGCTGATCGCCCAGAGAGGCCGTCCCTGGGCATCCTGCTGACGCAAATCCAGCGAGCGAAACACGAAGGGCGGCGCACCGGCCTCCCGATCTGGTTTGGAACGGGGCTGGCAACCCGAGACGACCAGCAGACCGACAAGCAAAATCCCCGCCCTTGGATATAGCGGATTCACAGGGGAAAATCCAGATCCAGCCGCTGCATCACCGGGCAGGGTTCGGGCAGGGCTGCGCCAGCAAGCAGTTGCCCCCAGCGCCGATGCGCTTGCCACGCCACCGCATCGGCGGGTGCACTACTGGCCAGGCAGGGCAAACCAAGCTGCTCCAGCATGCGGCCAGCCAGATCCGGCAGCAGGGGGGTAAGCAAAGCGGCCAACCAACGGCAGGTGTCAAGGACCGAATACAGATCTTGCGCCACAGCAAGGGAAGCACCTTCCTGTTTAAAGCGCGACCAGGGAGCCCGGTCATTGAGGTAGCCATTGGCTGTAATCGCAAGCTGCAGAAGGGTTGTCGCTGCTTTGCGGAAGTCGAGTTCATCCATGGCGAGCCGAAAATCCTTGTCAGCCTCACTACAAGCCAGGGCAAGCGGATGGCTGTCAGGAGCAACCGGCGGCACGGCTCCATCGAACCAGCGCCTGGCCATGGCTGCGGTGCGATTGAGGAGATTGCCAATGGTGTTTGCCAAGTCGTTATTCACCAGGTCTGAAAATCGCTGCTGCTGAAAATCACCATCTTCACCAAACGGGATGTCGCGTAGGAGATACCAACGCACGCTGTCGGCACCGCAACGATCGAGCAACACCTCCGGATTCAGCACATTGCCGAGCGACTTGCCCATTTTCTGCCCCTCCCGAGTGAGGAAGCCGTGGCCAAACACCTGGCGTGGAGGCTCAAGACCTGCGGACAGCAGCATGGCGGGCCAAAACACCGCATGAAAGCGCAGAATGTCCTTGCCGATGACGTGTAGGGCTGCCGGCCAGCCTCGCTGCACGGCAACGTCCAATTCGGCAGGATCATCCTTGTCCAATAGAGCTGTCACGTAGCCGAGCAAAGCATCAAACCAAACATAAAATGTATGACCGCTGTAACCAGGAACCGGGATCCCCCAGGGCAGATCGAGTCTGGAGATCGAAAAGTCTTTGAGTCCAGATGCCACAAAGTTCTGCACCTCGCGCTGTCTGGAGATTGGCCGAATGAAACGGGGATCTTCGATCAGGCGTGCGATCGGCTCCTGATAGCGGGATAGTCGGAAGAACAGATTCATCTCGTCACGCCATTCCAGCTGTCGGCGATGGATCGGACATTCGGGATTTTTGCTGTCGTGAGCGTCCTCCTTGAATTCCTCACAGGCGACGCAGTACCAACCCTGCTGACGTCCTTCGCGAATATCGCCATTGCGTTCCACACGGGCAAAGAACTGCTCCACGATGCAGCGATGACGGGGATCGGTAGTGCGGATAAAGCGGTCGTGACTCACACCCCAGCGTTGCCATAAATCCCGGTAGCCCTGACTGATTTCATCGCAATGATCCTGAGGGGTTCGTCCGGCGGCCTGCGCCGTGCGCTGAATTTTCAGTCCATGTTCATCGCAGCCGGTGATGAACAGCACAGATTCCCCGCAAAGACGTTGATAACGGGCGATCGTGTCGCACGCCAAGGTGGTGTAGGTACTTCCCAGGTGGGCACGGTCGTTGACGTAATAAAGCGGGGTTGTGAGGGTATAGGTCATCGGCAAGGGAGTGGTGCTGACGGCGCCGCCATCAGTGCCTGGGAGCTGAATCCTACCCATCCCCCGCCAGCCCCGAACGGGTTGATGGCGTTCACGGCCTTCCGAGCGAGCCCGGGGTTGGCATGGCGGCATTGGCGCCGCCAGCGCCACCAGCGCCGCCGGTGCGGCAAGGAGCGCCGCCGGTGCGGCAAGGAGCGATCCTGGTAGCAACCGCCTGCTGTCATGCCCTCTGCCGTGGAGTACCAAACGGGCGTGCTGGTGTGGGGTGGCGGCAGCGGTGGCATTGCCGCCGCTTTGCAGTCCGCCCGCGCTGGCGCTGACACGTTGCTTCTGACCCCCTCGGGCTGGCTCGGCGGCATGGTGAGCGCCGCCGGCGTCTGCGCCCCTGATGGCAACGAGCTCAGCCCCTGGCAGACCGGTCTCTGGGGCGCCTTGCTGCGCGCCTTGGCCACGGAGGAGCCCGAGGGGCTGGATCAAAACTGGGTCAGCTGTTTCGGCTATCGCCCCGCCAGCGCCGAGCGGATTCTGCGCCGCTGGCTGGCCGCCGAAGCCCGCCTGCGCTGGTGGTCCTGCTGCCGGTTGCTCTCCGTGCGGCGCGACGGCCCACGCATTGCGGCGGTGGCGGTGGAGCACAGCGGAGAGCACAAGCAACTTCTGGCCTCGCTGCTGATCGATGGCAGCGACCGCGGAGATCTGTTGGCGTTGGCGGACGCCGCATTTGACCTTGGCTGGGAAGCCCAGGAGCAGACCGGTGAGCCCAGCGCGCCCTCGGCCGAGGCGATGGCCCGGGAGCCGTTCTTTCGGCGGCAGCCCGTCCAGTCGCCCACCTGGGTGGTGATGGGGCAGCTCGCCCCCTCGGCCGGTCCTGATCAACCGCTCCAGCCCCTCCCTCCCCCCTTCAGCGAGGCGACCGCTCGCTTTGGGTTGCGGCGCACCCTCACCTACGGCCGTCTGCCCGGGGGCCTGGTGATGCTGAACTGGCCCCTGCACGGCAACGACTGGCATCAAGAGTTGGAGCGGGCCTTCAGCGCCGATCTCGACGACCAGCAGGCCCTGAACAGCGCCATGCGGGCCCACAGCCTGGCCTTTGCCAAAGCGTTGCGGGAGGCGAGCGGCGGCTGGCTGCAACCTGGCGGCGTGTTCCCCAACAGCGCTGAAGCCGCGGCTGGGAGCCTGGAAGGGCAGGAACCATTGGCGCTGATGCCCTACTGGCGGGAGGGCCGCCGCTTAGTGGGGTTGACGCGGGTTGTGGAGCAGGATCTCTTACCAGTGGCCGAAGGGCCCTGCCGTGCCGCGCTGCCGATCGATGCCGCGGGCCACTGCGCTGCCGTGGCGGTGGGAAACTACGCCAACGACCACCACTACCCTGGACCGGACTGGCCTTTGCTGCCGAAAAGCGTCCGCTGGGGTGGCCGCTGGAGCGGAACCCCGTTCGTGGTGCCCTACGGCGCCCTGGTGAGCGCCAGCGTCAGCAACCTATTGGTAGCCGACAAATGTCTGAGCGTCAGCCACATCGCCAATGGGGCCACACGACTGCAACCGCTGGTGCTCAACATCGGCCAGGCGGCGGGGCAAGCGGCAGCCCTTTGCCTGCGGCGGAACGTGGAACCATCGGCGTTAGCTCCACCGCTTCTGCAGGAGGCTCTGATCTGCGATCCCCTCGCCCCCGCGGCCCCCTTCCCCCTCTGGGACACGCCCTGGCATCACCCGCAGTGGCGCCAGCGGCAACTCCAGGTGATGCGCGACCCTGGGGCTCTGGATCAACATGCCCAGCTCAACGGCCTATGGCTTGATCCCCACGCCGCGCCCGCGGAACCGGGGGAACGGCTTTGGCAGGGAGAGCTGGATTGTCTGCCGGATGGCAGCTACCGCCTGCTGGGCGAAATCGGTCCGGATGGAGAGCCCTGGCCGCTGATCACCCTGGAACCAGCGCTGAACCACTGGCTGGCCCAGCAATCCCCGTTCACCAGGGTGCGGCTGATCGGTTGTGCCAATCCCTGGGGTCCGTGGCTGCGGGTTTCGCGGCTGGCACCCTGAGTTGCCGTTCCGCCAAGGCACAGCGGCGCGCCGGTCAGCCTTCAGGCGACGGCCTGCAACCTCAGCAGATCGCGCAGCGGATCCACCTGCCCAATCCGCACCAGCAGCCCATCGCCAGGTTGGCTGCGGGGCGGGCATGTGGCGGGAAGGTCGATCGCCAACTCCTCCAAATGCACCAATCCGAGCTGATCTTGAGGCCGCAGCCAGCGGAGGAAGCAGCCGCGCCACTCCGGTTGCTTGTGCTGGGCGAACCAAACCTGTTGCCAGTGGCGTTGATCGTCGCGGCTGATCGCGATTCCTTCCCGCAGGGCGGGCTCGAGCTCCGCCAGTAACGCATCGAGCTGCTCCGCCTGAAGGGGCGTTTGGTTGGCTTGAATCGCTTCGAGCTGACGCTGCACCACCAGGTCGCTGTAGCGGCGGATCGGCGATGTGGCCTGAACGTAGGCGGGCAGGCCCAGGCTGAAGTGGGGGGCTGGCGCACTACCCAGATGGCCTCGGCTGAGGCAGCGGCGCAGGGCGGCATGGCGAACCGGCCCGGCGGGCAGGAGGCTGAGTTCGGCGGGGCTGGGAAGTTCCGCTGGGGGCTGGCTCCGGTAGGGCAGAGCCAGCTGCAGCCGCTCCCCCATGGCGGCGATCACCGCGCCGGCGAGGATCATCGCTTCCGCCACCAGCAGGCGGGAGGGTGAGGGTTCGGTAATCGTCAGTTCCGGCTGATCGCCTTTGGCGCGAATCCGCCCTTCCGCCTGATCCAGCACAAGCGCGCCCCGGGCTAAGCGCCAATCGCGTCGCCGCGTCAGCAGGGACTGGATGGTGGGCAGATCCTCCTGAGGTGGCGCCAGCTCCAGCAGCTCATCCGCATCGGCGTAGGACAGCCTGTAAGCGGGACGCACCCAACTGCGGCTGAGCCCATGGGCTTCGACGGCACCCTCCCCATTCAGCTCCACCCAAAGGCTCCAGGCGGGGCAGCGCTGGCCCTGCCTCAGGCTGAACACCTGCTCGCCGAGCACAGTGGGGAGCATCGGCAGGGTGCCTTGGGCCAGGTAGAGGCTGCTGGCCCGGCGTCGCGCCTCCATGTCTAGGGGCGAATCGGCGGCGATCAGGCGACCGGGGTCCGCCACATGGATCCAGAGCCGTTCCTTTCCAGCAACCCGCTCGAGCGCTAGTCCATCGTCGATATCGCGGGTGTCCTCATCATCAATCGTGACGCTGTGCAGATGGCTCAGGTCTTGACGCGCCGCATCGCTGGGCCATGGCTGCTCGGCCAATGCCGCCAACCGTTCGGCTTCCGCTTCGAGTTCGGCCGAGAAACCATCGCGCCATAGGGAGTTCTCCAGCGCCGGCAGCTGATGGGCTGACCATTGCCCCAGGTCCACCAGAAAATGGCGGATCGATCCGGACTCGGGCTCGCAATGGCAGCTCTGCAGCGTGCGGAGCAGGGCCTGGGGCAACGGTGTGGCGGTGTCTCCGCCAGCCCATTGCCGCAACAGCTTGAGCTCGTCCCGCTGAGCGGTTGCCAGCTGACTGTCGTCGATGGGCTGGCGACGTCGCAGGAGGTCCTGCCATTGCCGCTGCTGGCGTTCCTGGAGCAGTTGGCGATGGCGATCGCGCCGCAGCGTGCGCAGGTCTGCCAATCCCCGCGGCTCAACCCGCTCCTGGCGCCAGCGGAACAGGGTCTGGGACCCCTGCAGCCAGATCCAGCAGGCACTGCGCACGACAGGATCATCCGAATCTCCCAGCAGGTCGCAGAAGTGCGCTAGCGACAAGGAATCGGGTTGCTCATGCAGCACAAGCCATGCCGCGCCCAGGTCGCGGCGGCTAGGGGTGCTTGCGTCCAGCCGAGAAGGATCGAGGCCCCAGGGGGGCAGCAGGATGCCCCGGGCGGGGGCCTGGGGGTCCGCTCCGTCGGCGATGGCATCGAGTTGGCGGAGCGGCCGCTGCAGGGGCTTGGCCGTTGGGCCTAACAGCAGATCGGCACGGCTGCCCTTGATCGCCTGAATAACGGCCAGCTGAGGCTGCCCCGCCTCGACCAAGCCAACAAGATCGGACGGCTTGAGCTGACGTGGTGCCGCGGCGGGCAACTCAGCCTTC
>JBIIIX010000346.1:0-2945 GCA_044234415.1 Cyanobium sp. | reverse complement strand
GCCATCTGCGCCCGGCAGCTGGGCCGCCATCGCCTCCAGCCATTCCTTGAGCTGTTCCAGCTGCTGGGCGGCGGTCAGCACGCCAAGCCCCCGCGCCAGCACTTTCGCCGTGCTGCCCGATCCCCCCTGATACACAAGCCGCCCGTGCAGATGCTGGGGAAGCCCCTGGCGCAGCCGCCTGAACGCGGGCTCCTCCATCGGCGTTTCCAAGGCGATGTTGGGCTTCTCGGGCTTGATCCGCGCAAAGCCGCAGCGCTTGGCCAGCAGCTTCACCTCCAGCAGTTGAAGCAGGCCGTGCACCGCTGGCGGCAGGGCGCCGTAGCGATCCGCCCAGCCAGAAGCTAACTCCACCAACGCCTCGCGGCTGTTGCACACCGCCGCGGCCCGATAGGCCGCCATTTTCTCGTCGTTGTCGGGGATCCACTCCGCTGGGATGAAGGCCGTGATCGGCAGGTCGATCTGGGTGTCTTCCACCGCAGGAATGTCCTGCCCCTGGATTTCCGCCAGGCACTCCTGCAGCATTTCCATGTAAAGATCGAAGCCGATCGCCTCCATCTGGCCGCTCTGCTCCACCCCCAGCAGGTTGCCCACGCCGCGGATCTCCATGTCGCGCATCGCCAGCTGGTAGCCGCTGCCCAGCTGGGCAAACTCCTGAATCGCACGCAAGCGCTGCCGCGCCGCCTCACTCAACGAGGCATCGCCGGGATAGAACAACCAGGCGTGGGCCTGGATGCCACTGCGTCCCACCCGACCACGCAATTGATATAGCTGGGCCAGGCCAAACTTGTGGGCATCCTCCACCAGGATCGTGTTCACCCTGGGGATATCGAGGCCGCTTTCGATGATCGTGGTGCAGAGCATCACATCGGCCTCGCCAGCATTGAAGGCCACCATGGCGCTTTCCAATTCCCCTTCCGGCATCTGGCCGTGGGCCACCAGCAGCCGCAGGCCCGGCACCATCTCCCGCAGCCGCCCCGCCACCTCCTCAATGCCCTCCACCCGCGGCACCACATAAAACACTTGGCCGCCGCGATCCAGCTCCTGGCGCACGGCGCTGCGCACCGCCTCCTCATCCAAGGCCGACAGATGGGTCTTGATCGGCCGCCGCAGGGGCGGCGGCGTGGTGATCAAGCTCATCTCCCGCACGCCGGAGAGGCTCATGTAGAGCGTGCGCGGGATCGGCGTGGCGCTCAGGGTCAGCACGTCCACGTCCTTGCGCAAGGCCTTGATCTTTTCCTTTTGGTTCACGCCGAAGCGCTGCTCCTCATCCACCACCAGCAGCCCCAGCTGCTTGAAGCAGGTGCCTTTGCCCAGCAGCTGATGGGTGCCCACCACGACATCGACGGTGGCATCAGCCAGTCCCTCCAGAATCTGCTTGCGCTCCGTCGCCGTGCGGAAGCGATTCAGCAGCGATACCTTGAGCGGATAGGGCGCGAATCGCTCCGATAAGGTGCGCCAGTGCTGCTGGGCCAGCACCGTGGTGGGCGCCAACATCGCCACCTGCTTGCCGGAGGTCACCGCCTTGAAGATCGCCCGGATCGCTACCTCCGTTTTGCCGAAGCCCACATCGCCGCACACCAGCCGATCCATCGGCGAGGGCTGCTCCATGTCGCGCTTCACCTCGGCGATCGCCTTCAGCTGATCGGGGGTGGGTTCATAGGGGAAGGAATCCTCGAGTTCCACCTGCCAGGGACCATCGGCGGGATAGGCGAAGCCAGGAGCGCGATGCCGTTCGGCGTAGAGCTTCACCAGATCCAGCGCCACCTTGCGCACCGCCTTGCGGGTTCGCTCCTTGGCCTTGCTCCAGGCCGTGCCCCCCATGCGGTTGAGCTCCGGCGGAGTCTCGCCACTGGCCCGATAGCGACCCAGGCTGCTGAGCTGATCCGCCGCCACCCGCAGCAGGCCATCGGCGTACTGCAGTACCAGGTAGTCGCGCGATTCGCCGCTGATCGCCAGTTTTTCTAACTTCAGGAAGCGGCCGATGCCGTGGTTGCGATGCACCACGAAGTCGCCGGGCTGCATCTTGTTCGGGTCGACCGTACGGCTGGCGGCCTTGCGGCGCCTCCGTACGTAGCCCGTGGCCGCCAGGCTGTGCTGGCCGAAAAACTCCCGATCGGTGAGCAGCACCAGCTTCCAGGCCGGCAGCTGCAAGCCCTCGAGTTCGGCCGTGCCGCGGCTCTTCAGCGCCACGGGCGTGTTCTGCTCCAGCAGCCGCTCAATGGCCGGGTAATCGGCCGGATTCGGCACGAAGCGGGCCACGCAGTCGTGCTCCTCCAGCAGGGCCACCGCCCGCGAGGGCTGGGCCGAGACCAGCCACACCCGCGCCCGCTGCCGCTGCTGCTCCTTGATCGCCGCCGCCAGGCGCCCGAACTGGTTCGGATAGGCGGCCGGCGCCCGGCTGGCCAGATCGAAGCCGTTGGGATCGCCGTCGCTCTCCTGCAGCTCCGCCAGATCAAAACCCGCGAACCGCTCCAGCGACGTCAGGGCCGCGGCGATCGGCTGGTGCAGCAGCGGCGGCAGCTGCGTGGCCGTCAGGCCCAGCTCCGCGAGCACTTCGGCGTGGTGGCTGGCGGCGTGCTCATACCACTGCTGCCCGTGGGCCAAGGCATGGCGCCGCTCATCCACCGCCACCAGCGTGCTGGCCGGCAGGTAATCGAGCAGCGAGGCCGGCTCGCTCCAGGCCAGGCCCAGCAGCCGCCGCAAACCCTCCGGTGTGTCTCCGGCCAGCAGCCGTTCCAGCCCCTCCACCCCGAGCAGCCGCTCCAGCCCTTCCGGCAACAGCTCGCGCAGCGCATCGGCGATCAACGGCGCGGTGCTGGTGGGGGTGAGCCGCAGCTGCCGCACCGGATCGAGGGAGCGCTGGCTGGCGGGATCGAACTCGCGCAGCTTCTCCAGGCTGTCGCCGAAGAACTCCAGCCGCACGGGCAGCTCGGAGCTGACCGGAA
>JBIIIX010000077.1:0-11457 GCA_044234415.1 Cyanobium sp. | reverse complement strand
TGCCCTTCCCCACCACTCCCGCCGCCGTTCTCGATGACCCCTCCGACGAGGACCTAGAGGCCACCCGCAGTCGCCACGGCATCGAAGCCAGCAGCAGCGCCTTTGCCGCCTTTGTGCGTCCCAGCGTGGAGGATGGCCTAGAGGAGGATCTGCTCCCCGATCCCGAGGCCCTAGAGGGCTTACAGGAGGAGGGCCTGCTCAGCGATGACTGATTCGCCCCTGACCGCCCTGGGGACGTCGATCCCCCGCCAGCGGCAGCCCCGCTGGGGCTTTCACCAGCACAACGAGCTTCTGCACGGTCGCATCGCCATGCTGGGCTTCATCGCCCTGCTGGCGGTGGAGTGGAAGCTCGGCCACGGCATTTTGATTTGGCCTTAATCCCATTCCCACGATGAAATCGCCGCGGGCGGGGCGAGGCTCCGCTGGCAGGCCGTCCTCACGGACGGCCCAGATTCAGGGTCAGCCCGCTCGCCCCCAGCCAAGCAATCCCCCCGCTCGGTTCCGTGATCGCCTCCGTAGCGAGTCTGCCGACCGGCGTTCAGTTGATGCGGACCCCGGCGACCCGCCGCTCATTCGGCGCCTGAGAAGGTCGGAGGCCATCCAGGATCCGGCTGCGCCGGCGCGCTCGCCTCGCAGGCGCCCAGCCAGTCGGCCTGAGCCTCTGGCGGCAGATTCAGGCTCGCGGGCGGCCACTTCTGCTCGGCGGCGGCCAGCCGGCCCCTCCCGCGCCAGCGATCGGGATCGTTCCAGCTCGCGAAGCCGCGAGCGCTCCGGCTCCACCAGCCAGCCGACCGCCACACCCCCGCCCCCAGCAACCCCGCCCCCCGCAACCCCGGCCCCAGGCCTGGCCGTGTCGCCTCCCGCCCCGGCCCTAGCCGGGGTCCAACCGGCGTCGCTCTCCCCGCAGACGCCGCTGCTGGGTCGGAGCCTGGCGGAGCTGGAAGCCTGGGCGGTTGCCCAGGGCCAATCCGCCTTCCGTGGCCGCCAGCTGCACGCCTGGATTTACGACCGCGGCGCCCGGGATTTGGCCGCGATCACGGTGCTGCCCAAGGCTTGGAGGCAGCAGTTGCTCGGCCAGACGCCGCCGCCGCCTGGGCCGAGCAACCCCCTCACCGCAGCCGCCACCTCGGGTGCTGAGCCTGCTGCGGTCGCGACCACGGCGCCTGAATCGGGCCCGGCCTCGCGGCCGTCCGCCGAGCTTGAGCCCTCCAACGCGCCGGTCTCGATCGCCCCATCCCAGCCGCCGAGCGGCACGCTTTCGGCCGAGGCCTGGAGCGATCCGGACGGGATGAACCCTGGTGTGGGCGCCTTGGCCAACGCCGGCACGGCCCTAATCGGGCGCTTGCCTGTGTTGCATCGCTCCTTGGCGGCCGATGGCACCGTGAAGCTGCTGCTCGGCACCGGCGATGGCCTGAGCCTCGAAAGCGTGGGGATCCCGTCAGCCGATCGGCTCACGGTCTGCGTCAGCAGCCAGGTGGGTTGCCCGATGGCCTGCCTGTTCTGCGCCACCGGCAAGGGGGGGTTGCAGCGCTCCCTGGCGGTGCACGAGATCGTTGATCAGGTGCTCAGCGTGCGGGAGGCGATGCAGAGGCGCCCCAGCCATGTGGTGTTCATGGGCATGGGGGAACCGCTGTTAAACATTGAGGCCGTCTTGAGCGCGATCGATTGCCTCTGCCGCGATCTGGGCATGGCCCAGCGGCAGATTACCGTCAGCACCGTGGGCGTACCGGCGGCCCTGCCGGCCCTGGCCCAGCGAGCCCTGGAGCGCCTCGGCCGCGCCCAGTTCACCCTGGCGGTGAGTCTGCACGCGCCGGATCAGGCCCTGCGCCAGCAGCTGATCCCCACCGCCCGGGCCTACCCGATCGAGGCCCTGCTGGACGACTGCCGTCGCTACGTGGCGCTCACGGGCCGGCGAGTGAGCTTCGAATACATCCTGCTCGGCGGCATCAACGACCAACCCCGCCACGCCGCGGCCCTGGCCGCTCGCCTGCGGGGCTTCCAGAGCCATGTGAATCTCATCGCCTATAACCCGATTGCCGAGGAGACCTTCCGGCGACCCACGCCGGCGGCGGTGGAGGCGTTCCGCCGCAGCCTGGAGGATCGCCACATCGCCGTGAGTGTGCGGGCCAGCCGCGGTCTCGATGCCGATGCCGCCTGCGGCCAGCTACGGCGCCGGCTGGCGGAGCAGGCTCCTGGCTTGGGGGGCCGCCCTTAAGGAAGGGTGGTTTTGGGATCGGTTGTTGATTGGAAGCGCTTGTGGCGTCGGTGGGGTCGTTGCTGTTGCCGGCAGGTCAGTTTGATGATGGACCTTACTAAGACAAGCGACATTCCCAGATTGCAAAGCTCAGCTTTCTTGCCCCCTTCTGCGACAGCTGTAGCAAGGCTGCAGCAACCAAATCTATCTGGACTCGCTGCGATCGCGGCCAGCACGGCCCATTCACACGGCGGTCAGGCCGCCATCCAATCGGATCACCTGGCCGCAGATGAAATTGGAGGCCTGCGAGGCCAGAAAGAGCACGAGGTCGGCCACTTCGATCGGCTCGCCGAAGCGCCTGGCCGGGATGCGCGCCTTCATCGGCTCACCTTTGCTGGCGTCTCCCCACACCTGTTGACCCATATCCGTGAGGATCACGGTGGGGGCCACCGCATTGGCCTGAATGTTGTAACGGCCCCATTCAGCCGCCATCGTCTGGGTGAGCAAGTTGAGCCCGCCTTTGGAGGCGGAATAGGCGCCATGACCCTCGGGTGCCAACACAGCGGCAACGGAGGAGATGTTGATGATCTTGCCGCGGCGCTGCTTGATCATTCCGGGTGCAAGTGTTTGCGAGAGCAGATAGGGGGCACGCAGGTTGACGGACTGGGTCTCCTGCCAGTGTTCAAGGGTTGTATGCAGCAAATCTTCCACATACACAACGCCGGCATTGTTGACAAGAATATCGACTGTGCCAAACAGCTCCAACGCCCGATCAGCCAGCCGACGCGTGTCTTCAACACGGCGCAGATCCGCCTGTACGCCATGGCATTGACGGCCAAGCCGTTCGACCGCCTGTCGGGTGGTCTCGAGGCCGATCGGATCACGGCCGCTGATCACAAGATCGGCTCCTGCCGCAGCCAAACCAGACGCGATTTCAGCGCCGAGCCCGCGAGAGGCCCCCGTGACCAGGGCACGCTGATTATCGAGATTGAAGCGGCCGGCGGCAGCGGACATGCGGTTAACTTCAAGAATCATTCAAGCATACTGTAGTGGGCTTGTCGCAATATTGACAACAAGGTCAACAGCAACAACAACCACATCCCGCGATCAGGATCTCAGCCGCATGCTTGGGCTTAATTGCGCCTGCGAATCCCCAGCATAAACGGCAGGAAAGTGGTGCACCGTATTGTCATCCAGGCAGCAGCAGCACACTGCATTCCGGCTCGCTTCAACTTGAACCTCCACCTGATCAAAGGGCGTGCTGGTGAACACGCGGCAGCGGATGGCTGATGGCTGAACCACATCCTCCACACTGCGGGCTGTCCGGCGCCAATGAAGGACGAGATCCTGGGCTATGGCGATCAAGGAGCCTGCGGCTGAGGGTGGCCTGGTGATCGACCAAGCGTTCGACAGCAGTGCCGTGCTGGCCGTACTGCTGCAGGTACCCAGCCGTGATGAAGCGATGCAGCTGTCTTTGCGGCGCGTCGCAACCGGCCGTATCGGCCCCCACCCGCACGGAAATCCTGCGGGAGCTACTGCATTTGGACGGTGACGCTTTCAGCCAGAGCCAACGGCAGCATGAACTGTTGTCGACGACGGAACCAGACAGCACAAGGGTTGATCTGGTCTCAGGTTCCAGCGGGTAGGCCAGCCATGGCACCGATCTCCGGGTGAATGAGCGTCATGGTCAGCCCCCAGTGCCCTGCATCGCCAGCCATGACTGCAGGTCCCCGAGACACTGAAATTCCAGCAACGCTTCACTCAAAGCTTCGAGTGTTGCCAGCGGCAGCACCTGAAGACTTGCCTTCAGCTCAGCGGGCAGGCTGCCGAACCGGCGTTCTAGTTGACGACACAGCAGAGCGCAGGCCTCTTGTTGGCGCCCTTCCTGGCGTCCCTCTTGGCGCCCCTGCAGCTCTCCCTGCTCAAAGATCTGCTTGTAGGCAACGCTCTGGGTGAAGTCGTCAAGGGTGAGGCCGCCCATGGCGCAGATCTCCGGGATGAGACGTGTTCGAAAGCGTGTGATCAGGATAGCCGCGATCACATCACGAATGGCCCCCTCCTGCGCCGTGCCGGCCACGCGGGCGCGGATGGCGGCGCTGCTTGCGGGCAGCTTGTCCTCGCTCTGCAGCAGTAATGCCAGGGCCTGCAACAGCGCCGGTGCGTTGGCGTCATTCAGGGCTGGCAGCAGCTCCAGCCACTGCACCCGCTCACGCACGAACTCGGCCACCGCCGTGGGATCACCAAACGCCAGCTGGCGCCGGGGGCAGAGCACCACCACCCGCCAGTGCTGGATAGCGCTCTCCTGATGCAGCAACAACGCGCTCTCGGCATACAGCCGCCGCAGGAAGCCGGCATCCGCCGCCATCTGCGCCTCCAGAATCAGCGTCGGCAGATCCGGCCGCTCCGCCTTGGGTCGGAACAGGCCATCGAGGCGGCATTCCCGTTCCTTGAGCACCGGCGCCGTGAACTGGTAGCCGCTGGCATCAGCCTGCAGATCGGGCAGCAACTGCAGGATCCGATCCGGCTCCTCCTGAAACAACCAATAGAACAGCTTGTCGCTGGCGGGCACGGCTGAGGCTGGATCGCTGCGATGGCCTCAGGATGGCAGATTCAGATGGCGGAGGATCATTGGGAGCTGACGTCCCACAGATCAACATTCTGCAACGGTCAGCCCCGTGGCCGTGCCTTGATCCGGGCTCCATGGACAAGCAGTAGCCCGCTGGGTCAGAGGGATGCAGGGCCAGTCCCTGGGCATCTTGCAAACCTCTTGCAGACCTCCAGGGCATGCCGCCTTGTCACCCACAGGGGCCCGCGGACCGCGAGGCATCCCTGCAGGAATGTCTAGAGGGATGTTCAGTCGTCGAGACGGGCGCCGCGACGGCGACGAAGACCCGAGTAGGGCTGCACACCGATGGCGGGAGGCAGGTGGGCCGCCTCTTCGCGGGGATTGCCGAAGGCGTGATTCAGGGCCTCCGCCAGCCAGGTTCCAAACCGATGCAGGTGGGAAGCGCGGGAGGGGGCGTTGGCAAAGGGAGCATCCATGGTCCGTATCGCGGACGACACTTCAGCATCGTTCCAGCCGACGCCATTGCCAACAGGTACTTGCACCGATTGAGCCTGGCTCGCCCCCGCATTGGCCGCCCGAGACAAGGCGTCACAGGCCTGCCGCAAGCTGTCCCCACAGCACTTGCGCTCGTTGGGGACGCCGATCGAACCTGGGATGGACGATCGGCGCCCCCAGGTGAAAGGCTGCCGCTGAAGATCTGTTGGGGCCGCGGCGGGCGAGACAAGAGCCGCTCCGAGAGACAGCCCGCTTCACGGAGAGGATCAAGTCCAACGGCACTGAACCCATCTGGCCCAACGCCTTGAATCCTCACCCGGGCGGGCGTGGAGCTGCCCCGGAACCTCAGCCACATGCTCGGCGGGGTGGCTGTTGCGCGGACCTCAACGGCGACGGCGGCGCTGCTGGGCCTTGCGCTTGTACTTCTCGGTGGGGGTTTCGTGGTGACGCAGCCGCTTCAGGTCGGCGAAGATGCCTGCCTTCGACACCTGGCGCTTGAAGCGCCGCAGGGCGGATTCAATCCCTTCGTTCTCGCCGACGGTGACCTGGGTCATAAAAACAGCTGCGCAGAAGCAAACAGCTCTCAATCTTACCAATCGGACGGCATCAGCTTCGCCGTTGGCCTGCGCTGGTTGGAGGCAGCAGCAAAGCGGCCGGAGGCGGCTTGATCACGGAGGTGCGGCCGCCGCCGTTGCCCCCGGGCGTTGGTCGAGCCGGTGCCGTTGGGCTGGCCGGCATCGGGCTGGCTGGCGTTAGTTGTGCTGGTGCTGGGCTGGCTGGCGCTGGGCCGGCTGGCGTCAGAGGTGCCGACGTTGGGCTTGGTGTGGTGGGACTCAGCGACGTGGGCTTGCCGGATCCCGCCGGGCTGACCGGTGTGGTGGGGGAGGGCGCTGGAGCCGCCGGGGCGATAGCGGCGGCACCGGGCCAATCGGCCGCATACACGTAGACATGGCCCAGCTGGCGGCCACGGAAGGCGCGGCGCATCAAGGTCCAACCCGGCTCCAGCTCAAATTTGAGGAAGCCCCCTCCGGATCCCTGGGTGCGGGCAACCACGAGCTCGGGCCCGGCACCAGACTTGGTGGGCAACGCGAGCAGCAGGGTGTCGTCGCTGGAACGGCTCACCATCAGGCGATAGCTGGTGGCCAGATCGGTGCCTCCGATCCGCAACGAGAAGCCATTGGCGTCGATGTAGCGGCTGCAGATTCCCGTGAAATCAAAGCTGGCCAGGAGCGGCTCTACCAGCGCAGGCTTGCCAGCTGCGACGCTGAAACAGGCCCGTTTGGGGCTGAGCTGCTCGTAGATGTTGAGTTGGGCCCGATCGCCTTTGCTGCCGATCGGCGCCGCCACCAGCACGAAGCGCTGCATGTCGAGGGGGGCAGCCTCGAACAGCGACTGGGCTCGGCCGGGGCTGGGGCAGGAGATCGCCACAGCGGAGCAGGCCACGGCGCAGCTGGCCCAGCGGCCCAAATCAGCAGGACGGAGCACCGACACCGGCAGGGAGTACGCGAAGTGGAGCGAATGTTATTCAGGCCACCGCGGGCTCACCAGCGTCCGGCCCGCCACGACGACCGGTTGTCGCTCCGGTCGGGATGGGATGGGGAGGCAGCCCTGAGCAGCCAGTGCGCTGCGCTGCCCTCCGCCCGGCCAAGCGACCAGGTCCAGGCTCTTGTCCTGCCCAGCCTTGCGCAGCGATCCCCATGCTCGCGCCGCTGGAGGCTGCGGGGCGGGGCCTCCCCAAAGAGGCCCCCTCGCCCCCGGTCGCTGAGCCATGGCAGGGTCGCGGCAGGCTCCACAGCAGCCTCACGGAACACCGGCCGCACGGCTGAAAAGGGCTTGCGGCCATCCAGCCTGAAGCTGGAATAGGTCGGTCGCTACGACCAGAGCGTCTGCCCAGACCCGGGGCCCAGGCGCCGGCCCTCAGGCCGGGCGGTTGAAACGGATCGCCACGAGCAGGGCGACGACCGTGCCCGGCAAGCTGAGGCCGAGGATCCAGCCGGTGGTGGTGGCGCCGAGATCGGGGTCGCCGTAGGCCAGTTCAAAAACGGAGCCTGTGGCGGCGATCCCAAGCACGCAGGCCAGGGCGAGGAACAGCCCAGCCCAAGGTTTCATTGGCATGGCTCAGGAAATCGACTGGACGTGGTCGCGCAGGAAGCCATGCTGCTGCAGGCTATCCACCAGGCCGAGCTCGTCGCTGACCCGATCCACAAACAACACGCCGTTGAGGTGGTCGAGTTCATGCTGGATGCAGCGGGCCAGCAGGCCATCGGCCTTGAGCCGACGCGGCCGGCCCATGTCGTCGCGGTAGCTCACCTCCACCACCGAGGGGCGCACCACGTTGAGATACACGCCGGGGATGCTCAGGCAGCCCTCTTCGTAGGTGTTGAGCGAGGCCCCCGCGGCGGAGATCTCCGGATTGATCAGCACCAGCGGCGGTGTCGCCGCCTCCTCCAGATCCAGGTCGATCACCAGCAGCTGCCGATGCACTCCCACCTGAGGGGCCGCCAGACCAATGCCCCGGGCGGCGTACATGCTGCGCAGCATGTCGCGGGCCAGATCCCGCACCGAACCATCCACCTTGCTGATGCGACGGGCGTTCTGACGCAGGTCGCCGGAGCCCAGGCGGCGGATCTCCAGCGGTGCGGGCTGGTCGCTGGATTTATCGAGCAGCAGGCCGTTGCTGGTCTTCTCAGCCGCGCGGGCCATCTGGGCAAAACTGCGGGCCAAGCGAAATGGGAACTCCACAGGATCATCCTAGGTGAACTGAATCTCGGATTCGCTGTGGCCACGACGACCGAGGACGGCAAAGCGGCAGCCGCGGCAGCCCAGGTCCACGGCCCCCTCTCGGCGCAACGGGCCCTGGCCGGGGCCGTGGCGATCAAGGAGCCGCTGCTGGCTGGAGACTGGCTGTACTGGCTGGAGCAGCGCCCGGCCGAGCGGGGGCGCACCACCCTGCTGCGCCGCCCTGCCAGCGACCCGGAAGCTCAGCCCCAGGAGCTCAGCCCCGCCCCCGCCAACCTGCGCTCCCGGGTGCACGGCTACGGCGGCGGCGTCTATGCCGTGGGCGCCGGACAGCTGGTGATGGTGGACGATCGCGACCGCTGCCTCTGGTCGCGGCCCCTGCCCGAGAGCGGGGCTGGGCCCCTGCCGCCGGCTCGCCAGCTCACGCCGCCCAGCGATCCGAACCACCCCCGGGCGTTTGCCGATGGCCTGGTGGACCCGTGGCGCCAGCGCTGGATCGGCGTGATGGAGCAGGCGGGCCGCGACCTGCTGGTGGCGGTGCCCCTGGCCGGCGGCGAGCCGCAACCGCTGTGGCAGCCGGCCGACTTCTGCGGCTACGCCGTGCTCAGCCCCGATGGCCTGGCCCTGGCCTGGGTGGAATGGCAGCAGCCCCACATGCCCTGGGAGCGCAGCCAGCTGTGGCTGGCGGGGGTGAGCGCGGATGGGCGCCTCGAGGGGGCGCGGCCGGTGGCGGGCTCGGAGGCCTCCTCGGAGCTGGGGATCTCGGTGTTCCAGCCGCTCTGGGCCGGAGCCGACCTGGTGGTGGCCAACGACCGCGGCGGCTGGTGGAACCTGGAGCGCCTCGCCCATGCCAACGCGTTGCCTCCGGATGCGCCGCCGCACTGGCGGCCGCTGCTGCCGATGCGGGCGGAATTCGCCATGCCCCAATGGGTCTACGGGATGCGCACCACCGCCTGGGACGGCCAGGAGCTGCTGGCGGCGGCCTGCCTGGAGGGGCGCTGGCAGCTCGGCCGGCTGACGCTGGAACCGGGGTCCCCCGATCGGCCTGATCCTGAGGCCCCTTCCCACGGTTGGCATCCCATCGACACCCCTTGCGATGACCTCGCCTACCTGGTGGCCTCTCCGGGGCGGCTGGTGGCGGTGGGCTCCGGTCCGGATTGCCCCTCCGGCCTGCTGGAGGTGGAGCTGCCCGGCGGCGGCTGGCGCCATTCCGCGGCGGCGGCGCCGCTGGCGGTCGAGGCCCTCAGCCGACCGCAAGCCCTCTGGTTCCCTGGGCACGCGGAGCGGCCCACCCACGCCTGGTACTACCCGCCCGAGGGTTCGCCGGATCGGCCGGCGCCGCTGCTGGTGCGGGGGCACAGCGGCCCCACGGCGATGGCCCGCACCGGCCTGAATCCAGCGCTGCAGTTCTGGACCAGTCGGGGCTGGGGCGTGGTGGAGGTGAACTACGGCGGCTCCACCGGCTTCGGTCGCGCCTACCGGGAACGGCTCGACGGCGGCTGGGGCGTGGTGGACGTGGACGACTGCCTCGCCGCGGTTCATGCCCTTGTGGCGGCGGGGCGGGCCGATCCGGGGCGGGTGGCGATGGAGGGTGGCAGCGCCGCCGGGTTCACGGTGCTGGAGGCCCTGGCCCGCGATGGCACGCTCAAGGCCGGCTGCTGCCGCTATCCGGTGACGGATCTCACGGCGCTAGCCAGCGACGCGGGCGAGCATCGCTTTGAGGCACGTTACTTTGATAGCTTGATTGGACCCTGGCCGCAGGCGCGTTCGCTATACGAACAGCGCTCGCCGCTGCGCCATCCGGAGCGGATCGTCGCTCCGGTGGTCCTGTTCCACGGCCTGGAGGATCCGGTGGTGCCAGCGGGGCAAACGGAGGCCCTGGCCTTGGCCCTGGGGGAGCGGGGCGTGGCGGTGGAGCTGCACCTGTTCCCAGGGGAGGGGCACGGCTTCCGCGATCAGGACGTGCAGCTGCGGGTGCTGGAGGCAACGGAAGCCTTCTTCCGCCGCCATTTGCAGTTGTGAGCGGTGTTGTGAGCGGTGTTGCGAGCGTTTCAGAGGGATGGTTGCTGCCCCTGCTGGCCGGGGCGCTGGAGCCGGGCGGCTGGCTGCTCACGCTGGCCACCTGGCTGCTGGCGGCGGCCCTGCTCACGGCGCTGCTGCTGCTGGGCAGCCTGATCGGCAAGGGGCTGGTGCTGCATCAATGGGGCATTCCCGAGGCCTTGATCGCGGGTTGCCTGGGCCTGCTGATCGCCCCCGATGGCGCTCTGCCCCTGCTGCCAGAGGCGGTGATCCGCTGCTGGGACGCCCTGCCCCTGCCCTTGCTCACGTTGGTGTTTGGCACCTTGCTGCTGGGCAAGCCCCTGCCCCGCCCCTCGGGGCTGTGGCGGCCCCTCAGCGCCCAGGTGCTGATGGCCCTCACCCTGGCGTTCGGCCAATTCCTGGTGGCGGGCCTGGCGGTGTTGCTGCTGCTGCGCCCCCTGCTGGGGGTGTCGCCGGTGATGGCCTGTCTGATTGAGGTGTCGTTCGAAGGTGGCCATGGCTCGGCGGTGGCCATGGGTCCCACCTACGAACGCCTTGGGGTGCATGGCGCCACGGCCCTGGGCCTGGCGTTGTCCACCGTGGGGCTTCTGGCCTCCACCGTGGTGGGTGGGCTGGTGGTGGTGCTGGCCCGGCGGCTGGGCTGGCTGGCGGCGCATCCCCCGCCGGGGGGCGGTGAGGCGGCGCGGCCCCTGGGTGGTGAGGCGGCGCCGCCCCTGGGTGATGAGGCAGCGCGCACGCCGGGTGGTGAGGCGGCGCACACGCCGGGCGGTGGGGCTGGTCTCGGCATCGGCCACCACGTCCAAGCTTGGGCGCTGAACCTCGGCCTGGCGGGCCTGGCGGTGGCCATCGGCTGGGGGCTGCTGGGGCTGTTGCAGGCGGTGGCCCCGCGCCTGGGAGGAGGCGTGACCTTGGTGGTGGAGACCCTGCCGGTGTTTCCGCTGGCGCTGGTGGGCTCGCTGCTGATGCGCCTACTGGTGGAGCGCTGCGGGATCGGCCATCTGGTCAGCGGCCCGATCCAGAGCCGGGTCGGAAGCCTCTCCGCGGATCTGCTGATCGCCGCGGCCACGGCCTGTCTGGATCTGTCGTTACTGGCCCACGACTGGCTGCCCCTGCTGGTGCTCTCGGCGGCGGGGCTGACCTGGAACCTGGCGATCCTGCTGCTGCTGGCGCCGCGGCTGCTGCCTTCGCCCTGGTTCAGCCGGGGCATCATCGAATTCGGCCAGGCCACCGGGGTGGCCGCCAGCGGCCTGCTGTTGCTGAACATGGCCGACCCCGGCGATCACGGCGATGCCCTCACCCCGTTTTCGATCAAACAGCTGCTGCTGCAGCCCTTATTGGCCGGTGGGGTGATCACCGTGCTGGCGCCGCTGGCAGTCGTGGGCTGGGGGCTTGGGGCCTGGACGGCCCTGAGTCTGGTGGTGGT
>JBIIIX010000345.1:0-2962 GCA_044234415.1 Cyanobium sp. | reverse complement strand
TGAATCGGCACGAATGGGCTGTTCACTCTGTCATTAAGTTGCGCAAATGTTATGGGCATCAGGGCCTGGATTGTTTGGGGTCAGCGTCTTTCCTTTCTCCAGAGTTGGCGGAGTTCACGGCGGGCAGCTCCTCCAGATCCTGGATGAGCGATCTGATTGCGGCTGAGACCATGCGGCGGCCCTTCAGCAGCCCGCGTTCGTGCTGTACCAACAGCATCGCTCCAACCAGACGAAGGTTCATGTCGTCGTTGGGGACAATGCCCATCACCCTGCCGCGGCGCTGTATTAGGCCCGCTAAGACCGCCCTCGTCGGATCGACATGGACTCGCTTCAGCAGGTTTGGTGCTCCAGATCTTGCGTAGGTGGTCAACCCCACATTCCACGAGCTTGGTGATCCGCCCCAGGGCTGTGGGAACGGATCACAGCCTTGGCAATCCTTTCAGCGAACCCGTCTCTAAGACAGCGTTGTCATCGAGCGAAACTGGGGAGAGTCGACCAGCGCGACGGACTGCTCGCAGGGAGGGGCATCTTCAGGCCGGCAACTTGGCGGACTTGGCTTGCAAGATTTAACTCGATCGCCTCGCCCGCACCCAGCGCTTGAGACAGAAGGGCAGAATCCCAACTGACTGCTTAATCGTTCAGAAAAACAAGCGGATGAAGAGATTCGAACTCTCGACCCTCTCCTTGGCAAGGAGATGCTCTACCACTGAGCTACATCCGCAAAGATTGAACGATACAATAGCCAACCAAAGAACGAAATGAACAAGATGGCGGATGCCAGGGAGACTCCACTATCCAGTCATTCGAACAAGGAAACTGGCCTTGGAACCACCATGGTCGCGGCGGAGAGCCGTTCCTGATGGTGTGGCCTTGCCGGCTGAACACCGACTTTGTCATCATGCCCCACGGAAGGCCCCTTGGTCAATCAGCGAAACTGCGACGCTTGGGCGGGGGGTAGGGAGCCTGAGCACAGGGTGATGCACATTGCCCTCCCGCCCCCTTCGTGTGCGAGCAGGCTCTGCCTATGGGAGGGTCCGAAGGGGCACAAGGCCAGCGCCCGGCGACTCAGTCGCCCGCCGGCAAGCGGGCCATGAGGCTGCCCATTTCCAGGGCCTGCAGGCCGTAGCTCCAGCCCAGATTGCTCTTGATGCCCGCCCGCTCCAAGGCCTGTTGCAGCGTGTCGGTGGTGAGCACGCCGAAGATCACCGGCACCCCGGTGTCGCGGGCCACAGCCGCCACACCCTTACTCACCTCGGCCACCACCACGTCGAAATGGGGGGTATCGCCGCGGATCACGGCCCCCAGGGTGATCAGCACCTGGTAGCGACCGCTGGAGGCAAGCCGTTGGGCTACGAGCGGGATCTCAAAGCTGCCGGGCACCCAGGCCACATCCAGCTGACCGCTCTGGACCGTCGTGTCGATGCCATGGCGGGCCAAGCAATCGAGGCAGCCGGCCAGCAGCTTGCCGGTGATCAGATCGTTGAAGCGGGCGATCACCACCGCGATGCGGAGCTCGCCGACATCACTGAAGCGACCCTCAAAAATCGCCAAGACGGCCTCAAACCACGAAGTAGCTCACGCCCCAGTTCAGCAGCACCAGGGCCACCCAGGCAATGCCGCCCAGCAGGATCAGGCGGTTGGAGCGACCGCTGTCCTCGGTGCTGGCGTAGAGCACCGGAACCGCCACGATCAACGCGAAGGAGGCAACAACCAGGGCCAGGACCGTGAGGGTGTTGATGATCTGCATGGGGTTGGGGAGCGCTCCGGCCGTGTCAAACCGTTGGCGGATTCTCACACGACGCCCCTGACTGGCCGCCAGGGCCGGTGGCCATCCTTCACATGTTGTGGGATGGCCAGGGCAACGCCCGTACGATGCGATCCCTCAGCAGCAGGGTGACCATGGCGGCGGATCCGACCCAGCAGCTGTCGCTGGTCGCTGGGTCCGAACAGCAGGGTCAGCTCTTCGATCTGGGGGGCTTCGCCGGTGGCCCGGCCCGGGACACCGGCCCCACACCCGGCGCCACGACCCTTCGCCGCGGCCGGCCTGAGGCCAACCACCCCGAAACCCGACCCGAAGCGGACCGGGACCCCGATCTGGAGGCGGAGGGTCGCGCCCGGCCACGCCGCCGCGGCGCGGGCGACGCCACCCCCGGCGACGAGAGGGCGCCGGGGGTGGACCTGGACTGGTCGGACGCGGACACATCGGCCCCTCGGCCTGGGTCGGCGCCTGAGGGCCCCGCGTCCAAGACCCGCAGCCAGGGCCGCGCCACCCACCCGAACGCCCCGACGAACCCCACCGCCGACGGTGACCGGTCGGCGGCCAGGGGCGCCCCCGGCCCTTTGAACGATTCAGCAACTGCAACTGCCACTGCCACTACCGCTGCCGCTGCCGCTGTCGCTGTCGGGGGCTCTGCAACTGCAACTGTCGCTGCCGGAGCCTCTGCCGGAGCGGGCGAAGGGGCGGGTGAGCGCGCCATAGCCGCGGACGGCAGCGCCGAGGGGTCGGATGGCGACCTGCCTCGCTGGCACCACCACAGCCTGGTGGATGCGGCGGCGCTGACGCCGATGCTGCGGCATTACGTGGAACTCAAGGCCCGGGCGCCCGAGCGGGTGCTGCTCTACCGGCTCGGCGACTTCTTCGAGTGCTTCTTCGAGGACGCCATCCAGCTCTCGCGCTTGCTGGAACTCACCCTCACCGGCAAGGAGGGCGGCCGTGGCATCGGCCGGGTGCCCATGGCCGGCATCCCCCACCACGCCGCCGAGCGCTACTGCGCCGAACTGGTGCGCCGCGGCATGAGCGTGGCCCTCTGCGACCAGCTCGAAAGCACCCCCGCTAAGGGGGCGCTGCTCCGGCGCGATATCACCCGGGTGCTGACCCCCGGCACGGTGATCGAGGAGGGGCTGCTGGCGGCGCGGCGCAACAACTGGCTCTGCGCGGTGGTCGTGGAGGGGGCCCGCTGGG
>JBIIIX010000076.1:0-11498 GCA_044234415.1 Cyanobium sp. | reverse complement strand
AGCCCAGACCCCGTTGTTGATAGGGCCGCAGCTCCCCGGCGAAGGCGGGCGGCGTGGGCAGGGCCTCCACCCGGCTGTGCAGGTCGCCGGCCAGCAGGGTGCCGAGGGCGCCAGCCGCCTCCACCCCCGCCAGCTCCAGCTCCGGCGGCAACCCCAAGCGCTCCAGACCCAACCCGCCCCGCAACAGCTCCGCGCCGTTGGCTTGTCCTCGCTGCCCCGCCAGCTTCAGCAGGCCCGCCACGGCGGCGGCATCCACCAGCGTCCACTGGCCCCGCAGCCGCACCAGCGGCCGCTTCAGCTCAGCCGCCTGTTGCAACGCCTCCAGGTCGGCGGCGGAGAGCGGTTGATCGCCCAGCACCGCCTGCCATTCGAACTGGAACATTGCCGCCAGATCCAGGCCGGCACCGCTACCGGCCGGCGCCGCCTTGGTTGAGCCTTGGCCCTTGGCGTTGGGCAGCTTTGCCCGCAGGCCCAGCCGGGCGTTCTGGCGCAGGCCACTGGGCAGCAGCACGGCGAAGCCCGCCTCGCTGAGCAGGGCGGCGCGGGCGCTCACCAGGCTCACCAAGGCCTCCTCCTCCAGCTCCAGCTGCGACGGCGCCGGCTGCTGGAGCAGGGGCGCCAGTTCCGGCGCCAGGCGGATCAGCAGCCCCAGCTGGCGCAGGATCCCCTCAAAGGCGCTGGCGGCGAACGGGCTGGCCCCGGACCAGAACGCCTCCAGGGGCAGCAGCAGGCTGGGATCGGCCGCCGGACCCAGCAGCAGCTCGATGCCCCAGCCGCGGCGTGGTCCATCGTCCGGTGGATGGCAGCGCAGGGCCAGGCGCAAATCGCCTCCGGGAGCCACCCCCTGGCCCACCCAGGCGGCGACATGCCGCGCCAATGCCCCCCCTGCCTCCTTGAACACGGATTCCTGAGAGGCGGATTCCTTGGAGACGGGATCCTTGGAGATGGTGACCGGCAGGCGTGGGTCGTCGCCGCTGAGGGCGTTCAACCAGGCTTCGGGCAGGGCCATCGCGCCGCGCTGGTGGCCGCTGAGCTTGGTGGCGCTGGTGCTGGCCCTGGCACCGGCAGTTGCACCAGCACTGGCCTTGGCACGGGTGGCGCTGCGGGGTGTGGGGCTGGGCTGGCCCAGGCGCTGGCGCACCAGGCGGTCGACGGCGGCGGCCAGCCGTTCAGCCAGGTGGCGCTGGGCGACGGGGTCGTCGCTGGGGAGCAGGGCCTCCAACCAGGGCCGATCCTCCGCCGCCGGCAGGGGCCACCAGCGAGCGCACAGCTGGCCCTCGCCATCCCATTCCAGGCCCGGCACCACTCGCCCGGCGGCCACCAGCACCGCCGCCAGCCGCTCGCAGCGCGCCTCCCGCAGGGCCTCGGCCGTGGCTGCGGGCAAGACCAGTTCCGACGCGCTGGGCGGGGGCGCTGGGTGGGCCTTGGCCGCTGCCTCGGCGGATGGTTGGGGGGTGGGCGAGGCCTTCGGCATGGGGAGCGCGGATCAGCGACAACGCAGCGCAGGCCCCGCTGATGCCCTCAAGCATGGCCCCTTCCCCAGGTCGACCGGACCCTGCAACGGTGCTCCGGCTGGCTCGGCGTAGCGGTGGAATGGATCGTCGAGGCGGGGTTGCGGATTGGTGTGGAGCTGGACAGCGGACCTGCGGGCGAGGCTCGGGCTCGACGGGGCCTAGGCCAGGGCTGCCTGAAAGTTGCACTTCTGAGCTCGCAAGGCTCCGATGCGGCTGCGTTCCGAGCCGATCCAGCCGGGGCTGAGGTGAGTCCTGGCGGTGCCGGGGCAGTGAGGCAAGGCCGCTGGGGAGGACTTTGAGGCAACCCTGGGGCCTAGGCGGCTGTGGGGCAGGCCAGAGAGGGTTGCGTTGTGGCGAGCCTTGGAGGGGACGCGCGGGACGTCAACCCCTCTCGCCCGCCAGCAGCTCGCGCCAGAGCGCCCTGGAGGCGGAGGCGCTCTGGCGCGAGCTGCTGGCGGGCAGGGCCATTCCCTCGAAGTTCAGCACCGGCCGGCAACCGAGGCTGTTGATCAGCAAAGCCCCCTCGGCGTTGCCCAGATCCTCAGGGCTCAGGGGCCGCTCCACCGCCAGCCCTTGCTCCAGGGCCAGGCCCCGCAGGATGCCCGGCAGGCAGCCGCTGCTCAGCGGCGGCGTGCACCAGCGCCCGTCGAGGCGCACCAGCAGGTTGGCGGCGGTGGCGCAGCAGAGCCCACCGGCGCTGCTGGCCAGCAGGGCGTCGTCGGCGCCGCGGGCGCGGGCCTCGCGGCGGGCCAGCAGCGAGCCGCCGTAGGCGAAGGTCTTGCAGCGGCTGAGCAGGCTGGCGGCATTGCGGGTCTCGAGGCGGCTGAGCACGAGCCGCACCGGCTCGAAGCAGGGCCCGCCGGGGCGGTAGCTGAACCAGAAGCGTGGTTTGTGCCCCGGCCCAGCACCCGCCCCCGGCCCCGGCCCCGGCCCCGGCGTTGCCGGTGTTGCCGGTGTTGCCGGCGGATCCAGACCGCGGCCGCCGCCGCCGCGGCTCACATTCAGCCGCCACACGCCGCTGTCGGCGCCGCTGCGGGCCACCGCTTCGGCAAGGAGCGCCAGCAACCCTTGCGCTGGAGGCGGAGGCGGCAGCTCCAGCAGGGCAGCCGATTCCCTCCAACGCTGGCGGTGCTCCTCCAAGCGCCAGGGCCGGCCCGCCTCCACCAGCAGGGTTTCAAACAGCCCATCCGCCAACAGCAGGCCCCGGTCGTCGAGGGGCAGGGCCAGGGCGGCTGGCGCACCCCAGGCACCGCTGGCGGCGGGATTGCGGGGGGCGGCATCCAGGGCCACCGGGCCAGGGGGGAGCGGATCTTGAGCTGGGGGAACGTTCGCGTCGGGACCTTGGCTGCTCGAACCTTCGGCGTCTGGAGAGCCGGCGCCGAGCTGCCAGGGGTCGCCGATCCAGGCGATCGCCTGGCTCACGCCAAGGCCTCCAGCAGCGGCCGGATCTTCCAGCCCATCTCCTCCGCCTCCGCCTCGGGGCTGGAATCGGCCACGATGCCGCCGCCGGCGTGCAGGCGCAGCCGGCGGCCCTTCGCCACCAGCGTGCGGATCAGGATGTTGCTGTCGAAACCGCCATCGGCGGCCAGGTGGAACATCGCGCCGCAATAGGGGCCCCGCGGCACCGGTTCCAGCTCAGCCAGGCGCCGGCAGGCCCGCAGCTTTGGTGCGCCGCTGATCGAGCCTCCCGGCCAGCAGGCCCGCAGCAGGTCTACCGCGTTGCGCCCCGCCGCCAGGTCTCCCTCCACCACCGAGGTGAGGTGGTGCACCTGGGCGTAGCTCTCGAGGCCCAGCAGCTGGGGCACCGTGATGCTGCCCGGCTGGCAGACCCGGCCCAGGTCATTGCGCAGCAGATCGACGATCATCACGTTCTCGGCCCGGTCCTTGGGGTCGCAGAGCAGCTCGGCGGCGGCATCGGCATCGCGCTCCCGGTCGCCATGGCGGGGGCGGGTGCCCTTGATCGGTCGCGTCTCCACCCGGCCTGAGGGATCCAGCCGCAAGAAGCGCTCGGGCGAGGCCGACAGCACAGCCTCATCGCCAGCGATCGCCAGGCCGGCGAAGGGGGCTGGGCAGTGGCGGCGCAGCCGCGCATAGAGCCCCAGCAGATCGGGGTGGTGGTCGAGCCAGGTCTCGCAACAGGCGGTGAGGTTGGCCTGGAAGATGTCTCCGGCGGCGATGCGCTCCAGCAGCTGGCGCACCTGGTTGGCGTAGGTGTGCGCTGGCGTGTGCCAATGCCAGGCCTCCAGGGGGATGGGCGCGGCGATCGAAGGGGCGAAGGGCGCCGAGAGGGGCGCCGCCACTGCCGGGCGGCTGGCGCTGGCTTGATCAGCCCTGGAGGCGCCCTCGACGCCGCCAGCCCCCGATGGGCCGTCGGGGAGCTCCGCCGCCAACTGCCGCACCAGCTCCGCCAGCGCCCGTAGCCGGCCGGGGTCTTCCCCCTCCAGCCAGAGGCGGCGGTCGTGGCGATCGAAGTGGATCAGGGGGTCGTGGTGCAGGGCCACCAGGCAGGCCAGGTCGGGGCGCTGCCAGTGATCCGCCGGTTCCACCCAGGCGCCGGCCTCGTAGGCCAGCCAGCCCAGCCAGGCGGATCCCTCGCGGTCCAGCTGGGCCAACGCGGCGAAGGGATCCTGCCCATCCGGGTCTGCGGGCAGCCCGCGACAGATCAGCCGCCGCAGCGGCGCCACCCCCAGCACCGCTCGGCCCCCCAGGGCGCTGCCGTCGCCCTCCAGCAGCACCAGGCCGTCGCGCCCCAAGCGCTCGGCCAACGCCCGGGTCAGGGACCAGGGTTCCCACCAGGGCAGCTCCAGCCGCAGGGGTTTGCCGGCGCCGGCCATCGCCTCAACCATCCCCTCAACCACCCCCTCGACCATCGCCAAGAGCATCGGCCGCCATCGGCCGTTCCGTGGCGGCGCCGGGCGGAGTGGGCGGGGCGGCGCCAAGCACCTGCCCCGCGCCGCGGGGATTCCGTGGATCCTGCCGGCCGGCCCCGGGTTCGCTGAAGCGGCAGGCGAGGTCGGGGCGGCCGGCGTCCCGCAAGGCCGCATCGCGGATGCGGCAGCTGTCGCAGACGCCGCAGGGATGCTCGCCGCCGCTGTAACAGCTCCAGGTGCGATCGATCGGCACCCCCAGCCGCAAAGCCTCACGCACGATGTCGACCTTGCTGAGTTGGATCAGCGGCGCCCAGAGGCGGGCGCCGCGGCCTTCGCGGCCGGCGCGGCTGGCCAGCTCGGCGAGGGATTGGAAGGCGGCCAGGTAGTCGGGCCGGCAGTCGGGATAGCCGGAGTAATCCACGGCGTTCACGCCCAGCACCAGCCGTTCGGCGCCCCGGGCTTCCGCCAGGCTGAGCCCAATGGCGATGAACACGGTGTTGCGGCCGGGCACGTAGGTGCTGGGGATCAGATCCGGCTGCAGGCCGTCAACGGGGAGGGCAACGCTGGGGTCGGTGAGCGAGGAGCCGCCCCAGGCCGCCAGGTTCACGGCCACCCGATGGTGTTCCGCCAAGCCGAGAACGCTGGCCAGCTCGGCGGCGGCCGCAAGCTCGCGGCGATGGCGCTGGCCGTAGTCGAACGACAGACCGATGACCCGGTCGCCGCGCTCGAGCGCCAGGGCGGCGGCGGTGGCGGAGTCGAGCCCACCGGAGAGCAAGGCGATGGCGGTGGAGGGCAAGGTCGATGGCGCCCTGGATGGCGCAAGGAATGGCGCGGTTGGCGGGGCGGTGGACGACAAGCAGGCCCGGGTCGAACAGGCCCGCGAGCAGGCTGGCAGATCCCGGCGACCTGCCATCAGAATGCAATGCAACAATCCACCCCTGCGAGCCCCGCCTGCCGCTTACCACCCGGAGGCACCGCCATGGCTGGGCCGCGCCGCTGCTGGCCGCCAGCCAATGATCGACTGCCTTGGTGTTAGCAAGTTTGCTGCCACCGCGAACTCAAGGAATCGATTTTTCAGATTTTAAGCCCTACCCTGCTCCAGCGGTTGGAGAGCAGCGCTGGGTGATCCCGCTGCCCTGCCAGGGTTCCCGGAACCGTCAGGGCCATGGCCAGCCAGTAGGTCACCACCGTTTGCCGCTGAGACTCCGACAACTTGTCGGTGGCGGCGGCCAGCAGATCGCGATTGAGCAGCAGCTCAGCCATGTGGGCACACCAGGCGGCAGGGCGCCGGCCGGCGGGCTGGTGCCTTGGAGTTGCAGCTGCCATCCACCGAGGCCCCCGCCGGCAGCAGCCGCACCCTGGGGAAGGGCAGGTTGGCGCTGCTGGGGTCGGTGTCCCAGGCCTGGCGCAGCTGGCCGCTGGCGTTGCTGACGGCGGCGGCAAGGTCGGCGCCGCGAGTGGCGGTAGCGGATGCGGTGGCGGATTCGGTGGCGGATTCGGTAGCGGATGCGGTGGCATTGGGCACCACCAGCAACGCCAGGGCGAGCATCTGCACCGTGGGAGGGGCGCGACGCGGCTGGATGGTCAAGCCAGCCATTGTGGTCCGGAAAGGATGGGTTCACCCTGGTGCATCCCGGCGCAGTAGACACCGGGGCCCAGGGCGGATCACTACCCCAACCCAATCACCACCGCGGCAGAGAGCGCCAGTCGCCGCTGAGCTGAAACGCGCCCCACACCCGGATGTCGTTGTAGGTGGAGTTTTTGTGGTTGCGGAATTCGGCCTGGGTGTGGCGCAGGGCCTCGGCGCGGCCTTCGCCAACCTTGAGGCGGTTGTAGAAGCGCTCCATGAAGACGGCCGTCAGTCCGTCATCCACCTTCCAGAGGCTGAGCAGGGTGGAGCGGGCCCCCGCCACCGCCAGGGAGCGCTGCAGGCCGTAGACCCCCTCGCCGCTGCGCACGCCGCCCACGCCGGTTTCGCAGGCCGAAAGGGTTACCAGCTCGGTGCCCTCCAGATCCATGGCGGTGGCTTCCGCGGCGGTGAGATAGCCGTCGTCGGCGGGATCGGCCTCGGAGCGATTGGCGCCGGCGAACACCAGGCCGCTGCGCTGCAGCGGGTCTTCCGGGGTTGGGGCAACGGCCGCGCTTGGCGAGGCGCTTGGGGTGCTGCCAGGCGGCGTGGGCTGATCCGGGTGGAAGAAGCCGTGGGTGGCGATGTGCAGGATGCGCGGCGCCTTCTGGGCCAGCACCACAGCGGCGGTGGCGGCCGGGCCGCGGATCACCGCGCCGACCCCCAGCACGGGGGCGAGGGCACGGGCCTCCTGCTCCGTGCCCGCAAGGGGTTGCCAAGGATTGAGGCCCCGCACACCGGGGGAGCGCTGCTGGCGGGCTGCGGCTGGTCCTGCGGTGGCTGAGCTTGGGCCAGCGGGGCGAGCGCTGGCGTTGAAATCGGGGTTGGCGATCAGCACCGCCGGCCCGCCGGCCTTGGCGGGTTGCTGGAGCCGCAGCAGCTCGCGGCCGGTGGTGAGCAGGCGCAGCGAGAGCGCATCGGCCAGGGTGGGGCCATCGGCTGGGGTGTTGCCATCCGCCGCTGGCACGGGCAGCGCCGCGAACGGCAGGCGATTCAATTCGCCATCGGGGGAGAGGAACAGCTCCCGGACGTCTGTCAGCTGCCGGTGGAGAGGGGCGAGCACAAGGCGGCTGACCGCGGCCAGCTTCTGGGGAGCCTCGGCCTGTTGATTGGGATCGACGCTGGCGGCCACGGCCGCCGCCACCGCGGCATCGATCGGAGCCGCATCTCCCAGTGGGATGGCGCGGATCGTGCCATCGGGCTTGAGCAGCAGTGCCAGGTAACGGGGTGAACCAAACCGCAGCGAACCACCCTTGCTGCCGGAGTAAGGCGCATAGCGCTGGAACTCCAACAGCGCCCCACCAGCCGGCAGCAGCGCGGCAATCTCGCCAGGCTCCACCAGTCGCGGCTGGATCTGCGGCAGCTGGCGATACAGCGCCTGCTCCAGCTGCTCCTTTCGCTCCAGCAGCGGGGCCTGCTGCTGAAGCGTGAGCGTGGTGCTGGCCAGCTCGGCCGTCACGGCGCTGAGCTGTTCGAACAGCGGCCGCTGCGGGCCACTGCGGGCCAGCAGCGCCTGGCTGCGCTGGATGTCCTGCAGCAGGCCCTGGCGGTTCAGCCGCGTGAACAGAGCCAGGGCCGCGCCGGAGTTGCCCTGCTCGGCCTGGGAGAAGGGGAGCTGCCAGCGATCGCCGAACACGGCCACCAGCGTCAGCCGACGCCCCTCCGGCAGCAGGGGCAGCTGGCCCTGCAGATAGGACACCTCCGTGCCCACCGCTTCCCGGAACAGCGGCAGGGCGGCGCTGGAATGGGCCAGCTCCAGCTGCAGGAGAGCCAGGTTGGTGGCATTGCTGGCCAGGAGCTGCTGATAGGCCGGATTGGCCTTTGCCAGTTCGCGGAGGCGGCTGACGGCTTCTTCCATGGGGGCCAGCGCCTCCTGATGCCGGCCGTGATTGCTGTACCAGATGCCGAAGTTGCCAAGCGTGCGAGCCAGCTCGCCCAGGTAGATCGAGTTGTTTCGCGAAAGGTCCCGGTAGATCGTCAACGCCTCCTGGATGGGGGCCAACGCCTGGTTGTGAAGGCCTAGGTCTGCGTAGAGCACGGCCAGGTTGCTCAGGGAGCGGGCCAGATCGCTGAGGTAAACCGGGTTGGTGCCGGCCAGCTCGCGGTAGATCCGCACCGCTTCTTCCGCCGATGCCAGGCCCGCCTGGGGAAGAACGGGGTAAATCGCGGCAAGATTGTTGAGCGCAAGCGCAAGATCCCCCAAGTGGGCCTGATTAAATTTTACCAGAATACGCCACATCTTGACCGCCGTCTCCGCATACACAAACGCTTCCCTGCGGCGGCCCATGTCATCGTAGAGGCTGCCCAGATTGCCAAGAGCCATGGCAAGTTCGTCGTAATAAATGGGTTTCGTGCTGACCAGTTCCTGGTAGATCTTTACGGCTTCATCTGTGACGGCCAGCGCCTCCTGTCGACGGCCTCTCTCGCTGTAGGCGCTTCCCAGATTCATCAAGTTCAGGGCCAGGTCGCGGAGGTAGGCCGGGTTGGTCCTGGCCAGGCCGCGGTAGATGCCGAGGGACTCTTCGCTGAGCGTCAAAGACTCCTGACGACGATCGACATCGCGATAGGACAGAGCAAGATTTCCGAGGGCCGTGGCCAGCGCACCCAGGTAGGCCGGGTTGATCGCCGCAAGTTCACGGCGGATCCGCACCGCTTCTTCCGATGGCGCCAGTGCCTCCTGGCGACGGCCCAGATCCCTGTAGCGAATCCCCAGGTTTTTGAGGGCACCGGCGAGTTCGTTGCGGTCGGAAAGGTTGGTCTGCGCCAGCTCGCGGTAGATCCCCACCGCTTCTAGCGAGGGCACCAGGGCCTCCTGGTGGCGGCCCAGGACGCTCAAGCGATTGCCAAGATTGGTCAGCGAACCGGCCAGCGCGCCACGATCCGCGGGGTTGGTCTTTGCCAGCTCCCGATAGATCCGCACCGCTTCTTCCGAGGGGGCCAACGCCTCCTGGTGGCGGCCCAGGTCGCTCAGGCGAAGGCCGAGGTTGTTCACGGAAGCGGCCAGCCATCGACGTGCCTCCGGCCCGCTGGCCTGCAGCTGCCGCAGGATCCGCTCCGCTTCCACGGTTGGCGCCAGCGCCTCCTGGCTCTGGCCCAGCTCGGCGAGGAAGTTCCCCAGGTTGATCAGCGCCCGTGCCCGGAACGCGTCCGGCGCCTGAGGATTGGTCTGCAGCCAGGCCAGCACCTGCTTCTGCAGCCGCAAAGCCTCCGCAGCATCGCCCCGAGCAGCGGCTGCCTTGGCGCCAGCAAACCAGCCCTGCACCTCCGCCGGAATCGCCTGTGAAGACGTCTCCTGTTTCGCCTGGGCCAACCAACCGGCCGTGGCGCTCCACGCACCCGCTCCTTCCGCCGGGGTGGCTTGCGCTCCACCGATCCCGCCGCTGGCCAGCAGCAGCAAGGCGCCCACCAGAGTGGGCTGGAGGCGTGCGGCCTGCCTGCGAACCTGGGCGGTGGGCAAGCCAGGCAATCCCATGGAAGTGGAAGGGAAGGAATTTTATTTTCTAGCGATGAATCCACGCCCCTTCATGCAAAGGTCTTTGCTTGCGGCGAAGGGCCTCCCATGGCAAGGACGGGAGCCATCCCGGTCCGCCAGAGATCAGAACAGCCCCTGTGACCGATAGTCCAGTGCCGGCAACATTGCGCCAGAACGCGATCACAGCAACATAGCCTCGTTCTGCCGAGGCGCAGGCCAACCCTCAGCTGCGCTGGGACTAGGGCTGCCTTGGGCGGATCACCACCCCGGCACAGGCCGCCGGTCGCCGCGGAGTTGAACGGCGCCCCAAACGCGGTTGTCGTTGGGGGTGGAGTTTTTGTGGTTGCGGAATTCGGCCTGGGTGTGGCGAGGGCCGCGGCGGTTGGCCGCCCTGGCGATCTGCAATCAGGATGCAGCGCAGTCCTGCATTGCCCCGCATGTCGCTCCTGCCCCTCCACCGCGCGATCGCCAGCGGTCGGCGCCGCTCCGGCAGGACGTTGCCGCCGCTGGTTGCAAGCTTGGCGCTGCTAGGCCCTGCGTTGCCGCCCCTGGCCCAGGCGATTCCCCGCCTCGACCTCAAGCCCTACCCCGCCCCGGCGGTGGCAGAGCGGCGCTGGGTGATCCAGCTGCCCGGCGTGTTGCAGCCCAGCCCCGATGCCCGCATCTCCGCCAATCCGGCCGACTGGCGGGTGGAACTGATCGTGGGCAAGGAGATGACGGTGGACTGCAATGGCCCGCGCTTGAACGGCAGGATCCGCAGCGAAACCCTCAAGGGCTGGGGCTATGCGATCTACCGGGTGAGCGCGGTGACGCGAGGGCCCAGCACCCTCATGGCCTGCCCGCCGGAGCAGGGCCCGCGCCAAGCCTTCGTGGCCCTGGGGCCCAAGCCCTTTGTGGTGCCTTACAACGTCAGTTTGCCGATCGTCGTCTACGCCCCGAAGGATGTGCAGGTGCGCTGGCGGCTCTGGAAGGCGGAGCGGGAGCAGCGCGAGGCACAACAGCTGTGACGATCAGGGCCGATGGGCTGCCGAGGTGCGAATGCCGGTGGAGCGGGTCGAAGGGCGCCTGCCCCGGCCCGATCGCTGACGCCTTCAGCGCACCCCTAGCCACTTGTGGCTCTGCAGACTGAGCCGCCAAGACGGGTGTCGCCGCACGAAGGCGAGCGCCAGCTCCTGGCCGCGGCCGCAGTTCCAGCCCGGCTGCAGCAGCAGGGCTGGACCGGTGGCTTCCCCCTGGCGGGCGGCGCCGGCGGCGAGGGCCATGGCCGTGGCGAACTCCAGGTCGTCGGGTTCGTGCACCACCACCTTGAGTTCTGCGCAGGCGGCCAGGGCCTCCGCGGTGGGCGGGGCGTGGCGCTTGGGGGAGAGGGTGATCCAGTCGAAGCGCCCGCTCCAGCCGCCAACGCCGCTGGTCTCCAGGTGCAGGGGCAGACCGGCAGCCGAGAGGGCATCGCAGAGCGGATCGAGGGGCTGCTGCAGGGGTTCACCGCCGGTGATCACCACGAAGGCGGCACCGGCGGCCAGGGCCTGGCGCGCTTCCGCGGCGAGTTCGCTGATGGGGCGGAGAGGATGGGCGGTCTCGGGCCAGGAGTGCTTGGTGTCGCACCAGGGACAGCCCACCGTGCAGCCCGCCAGGCGGATGAAGAAGGCGCTGCGGCCGGCGTGCAGGCCCTCACCCTGCAGGGAATGGAAGGTTTCCACCACCGCGAGGCTGGGGGCCACGGGCTGGGAGGGGGCCGTTGGCGTCAACGGGGTGGTCACAGGCGCAAGCGACTGGGTAGCGCGACGGGCCCAGCCTGGCAGCGCCCCGCTGGCCTTGCTGGGCGCATCGCTGGCCTTGCGGTGGCCCTCGCTGGCCTTGCTCGCCTTGCTGGCCCCGCTGGCCTCGCTGGGCGCATCGCTGGCGTTGCTGTGGCCTCGCGGTGGCCCCGCTGGGCCTCGATCAGGGGCGTCCCTGGCCGGCTGGCTGGGCCTGGGCCTGGCAGGTGGGCCGAGCCTCGAAGCTGACGAACTGCT
>JBIIIX010000343.1:0-2992 GCA_044234415.1 Cyanobium sp. | reverse complement strand
TGGCGGATCTGGCCGGTTTCAGCGAGGGTTGACCATGGCGGTGCTCCCCGACACCGGTTCCTGGGTGGCCCTGCTCTGTCGCAACGACACCCTCCACCGTTGGGCGCTCGAGCGGTTCCGCCGCCTGCCGCCTGCATTGTTCAGTTGTGAGGCCGTGGAGGCCGAAACCCGCCTCCTCCTGGCCCGCTCCGGTTTTGCTCCGTGCCTGCCCCTTCCGTTCAGCGAGCGGGGTGGTGCACTTGCCTTTCGCCCTGCGGGAGCAGATCGGCGCCGTCAGCAGCCTGTTCCGGCCCTGCGAGAAGGTGCCGGCCACCTGGCCGATGCGGCCCAGATCCGCCCGTGAGGCACTTGAGGCTCGGACTTAGCCGTTAGCCTTGACTAAGTTCGTTGCCGTTCCGGCGATGCAGGTCAACCTCCACGACGCCAAGACCCACCTTTCGCGCTACGTGGATCGGGCCCTGGCCGGCGAGGAGGTGGTGATTGCCCGCGCCGGCAAGCCCCTGGTGCGTTTGATGCCTGTGAGCGATGAGCGGCCTCCCCGCCGACTGGGGTTTCTGGCGGGGACAGCCCGGATCGAGGCCGATCTCAAGCGCGATTTTGAAGACGAGATCAACGCCATGTTCGATCTGGGTTCTGAGCCTGCCGCCGAGCGGGGATGAAGGGCCTGTTGCTGGATACCCAGCTTCTGGTCTGGGTCGGCTACACGCCGCAACGGCTTGGAGATCCCCTGGCGGCCGAGCTGGAGGATCGGCGGCGCGAGATTCATTTCAGTGTTGTGAGCATCTGGGAGCTGGCGATCAAGGCCTCCCTGGGACGTGATGATTTCCAGGTGAACCCACCCGCCCTGCGGATGGGGCTGATCGAGCAGGGATTCCTGGAACTGCCGATCCAGGTCGACCATGTGCTGGGCGTACAGCACCTTCCCAGAATTCACCGTGATCCTTTCGATCGCCTGCTGGTGGCCCAGGGCGCCCGGGAGCGGTTGACCCTGCTCACCGCCGATCGCACCCTGCTGGGTTACGGCGACGGGGTTCAGTGGATGGGAGAAGAGCCGCGGTGATCCAATGCCTGCTGGATGAATCAGGCGGGTACACCACGCCTGTGATGCAGCACACGCCGATCGATCCCAGCCATGGCACCCGCCCAGCGGATGGCCTGTTCGCCGCCAGCGCCGAAGCGGCCATCACCACCCTGATGACTTTGAATCGGGAATTGGTGACCTTTCCCGATGCTGGCAGAGGTGCTTGTGCCCTACGCCAGGGCCTGAACCCTACCCTGCGCGGTCGTTGTCCCGGGGCTCTCGCCAGTTCCCCGGCTGCTGTGACAGGCTCTGAACACGCGCCACTCATCACGCGCCCCCCTGTCCTGCGATGACCGCCGCCCCGTCCCGCACCGCCGCTGATTCGGCCCCCGCAGGCGCCGCCGCCACGAATCCCGCAAACGCCGCCGCCCCGCCCGGCCAGGCCAGCGACCGCCGCTACGACACCCAGATCCACCGCCGCCCTACCCGCTCGGTACGCGTCGGCGACATCTGGATCGGCAGCAACCATCCGGTGGTGGTGCAGTCGATGATCAACGAGGACACCCTCGACATCGAAGGCGCCACCGCCGGCATCCGCCGCCTGCATGAGGCCGGCTGCGAGATCGTGCGGGTCACGGTGCCGTCGCTGGCCCATGCCAAGGCGATGGGCGAGATCCGCAAGCGCCTGGCAGACAGCTACAAGCCGGTGCCGCTGGTGGCGGATGTGCACCACAACGGCATGAAGATCGCCCTGGAAGTGGCCCAGCATGTCGACAAGGTTCGCATCAACCCGGGGCTGTATGTGTTCGACAAGCCCGATGCCAACCGCGCCGAGTTCAGCGCCGAGGAGTTTGCCGCCATCGGCGAACGCATCCAGCAAACTCTGGAACCGCTGGTGAGCCTGCTTAAGGAGCAGGACAAGGCGTTGCGCATCGGTGTGAACCACGGCTCCCTCGCCGAGCGCATGCTGTTCACCTACGGCGACACGCCCCTGGGGATGGTGGAGAGCGCCATGGAATTCATCCGCATTTGCGATCGGCTCGATTATCACAACATCGTCGTGTCGATGAAGGCATCTCGTGCGCCGGTGATGATGGCGGCCTACCGGATGATGGCCGACCGCATGGATGCGGAGGGTTTCCATTACCCGTTGCACCTTGGGGTCACCGAGGCGGGCGATGGCGATTACGGCCGCATCAAGAGCACCGCCGGCATCGCGCCGCTGCTGGCCGAGGGCATCGGCGACACGATCCGCGTGTCGCTCACCGAAGCTCCCGAGAAGGAGATCCCGGTCTGCTACTCGATCCTGCAGGCCCTGGGTCTGCGCAAGACGATGGTGGAATACGTGGCCTGCCCCAGCTGCGGCCGCACCCTGTTCAACCTGGAGGAGGTGCTGCACACGGTGCGCAACGCCACGGCCCACCTCACCGGCCTCGACATCGCCGTGATGGGCTGCATCGTCAACGGCCCGGGCGAGATGGCCGACGCCGACTACGGCTACGTGGGCAAGACCCCAGGCACCATCTCCCTGTACCGCGGCCGGGAGGAGATCCGCCGGGTGCCGGAGGCCCAGGGGGTAGAGGCGCTGATCGCCTTGATCAAGGACGATGGCCGCTGGGTGGAGCCCTGAGGCGCAGACAGGGCTCTCTCGCCCCGAATTCAGCGGCAGCCCCACCCCTGCCGCTCGGGCATCGCGGTGGATACCCCCGAGGCTGGCAGGGGCGTTGCTGCCAAGCCCCCCCGCAGGCTGACGAGCCGTTCACGCGCCACAGCCAAGCCCGCCGACCATCAGTCTGTTCGTCGGCTACCCGTCATGGGCTCCCCAGCCGCTGGCCTCCGTCCCCGCGGCCGCCTAGCGCCATGGGCCCAGCATTGCCGCAGGGCAGCTGCGCCTGTTGCCGGCAGCGATCGACAGCTGAGCGCTCCGTTTCGCCCCAAGCCATGGCCCAACAACAGCGCACGGGTGCGGAC
>JBIIIX010000342.1:0-2994 GCA_044234415.1 Cyanobium sp. | reverse complement strand
GACAACGGCTTTCTGGGCTGTGTCTATAACGCCTACAGAAAGTCGGGGAATGTGACTGTTCTGACACACTGGTCAACCCTCCAGGCAAGAACAAACCTCAGCACTGGCTCTGAGGGCTATAGCATTATTGTTGGCCATGGGGCACCAGGCTTGATCGTCACAGGCACAGGCCAATCCGTAAATGGGGTAGCCAAGTATATCTCCGCCAGCAACATAACAACCTGGCGACCGATTCTCTCTCGCGGCGTGATTGGCGCGGGCCTGACCTTGTTTGGTTGCGAGGTTGCCGCTGGCACTGCAGGCCGCAATCTACTCCGGCTCGTTGCCAATACGATCCGCAAACCAGTGGGAGCCTGGACGGGGCTGGTCTGGTGCAGCAATAATGGCAATGTGTGGGGGACTGGCAGTTTTGTGACAGTGAGTCCTGGCGCCGCAATGGAATCATTTACAGAAGAAGCGCCCTGCATGTACAGCGAAGGCGAAGAAGCTCTTCAAGTGATGCGCTTGGCCAGCCATGCGGACGAGCATGAGGAAGTCTTGCCGGATCAAATCAACTCGGTTCAATTTACGCCTGTTGGCAATTATCCAGGCTTGTCTGATGTGAAAGCAATGCGTGCCGAACGTTCTGATGCACTCTCTGTCTTGCAGCGCATTGATCTTGAAAACCCGTTTGTCACTGAAGACAAACCAGGATCCGTCCACACCGGCATGCTGACCATAACCTACGGCAGCAGCTACGAGGATGATCAACGCACACGCACCATGAAGGTGTTCAATTCATCGCTCGTCCAAGATGCCATCCACACCGATACCTACTACTATGCATCGCCAGAGCTTCAGCAGCTTTTGCGGTAGCAAACCCAGGGCGTCGACCTAGCATACTCGCTAGCTGTTAACGGCCTGACCTGATCGACGATGGTCCGCGGAGGTGGTGGATGCCCATGCCCCAACAACCAGCCTGCCAACCCAGCGCAGCTTCACATGGGCGCTCCACTTCCGGGGATACCTTCAGTGACGATCCAAGCAACGACCCCAGCCCAGCCGGTTCAGCAGCAAAGCCACCACGACGCCTCTCCGTGCATGAATCACAGCCAACAGGGTTCTTTCATCCGTCTCGCTGTCGGAGAAAATAGCTATCAAGAGATTCCCTCGCCAAAGATCACAGCCATGCAGTTCACACCGGAGCAAGGCATGAGCGGCTGGTATCGGCCTGTTTCCACGCACGGCCAGGACGCAGCAAGGCTAGTGCAGTTGATTGATTTTGAGAATCCACAGCAAACAGAAGCCAAGCCCGGGGCTGTGATCACAGGCATTGTGAAGATGACCTACTCAACTTCAACAGGCCAAAAGGAAACACGCAGCTTTCGGTTGCTGGGCTCCTCACTCCTTCAAGACACAGAGTTTCCCAACATTTATTATCAAGCAACCGAGGAACTGGGGCGCTGCATTAGGAATTAGCCGGGTGACCCAGAAGAGCTCGCCAAGTCTTAGGAGAGTTCACCTTCTCCAACTGCAGACAATTGCCAAGATCGAGCAACCTGGAAACCCATCCCTTTCAAAATGAGCTTGCAAACCGACAGGGCGTCGTCGTTGCCTGAGTGCTGAGGTTGAGTCTGAGGATGAGGATGAGGATGAGGCCGCTGCAAGGCAAGTCGGCCAGATGCTCCATGGCATGGCGCCCATGGCAAGCGATCGCCACCATCGATCATCGCCTACAACGGCTCGCTGGCCGGCTCGCTGGCCGGCCCGCGCCCGCGCCCGCCGGAGCAAGCGGCGATAGGATGCCTGTCAACGTTTGCCTTGTCGGCTTCTGTGTCGTCTATCCTAACAGAAAGAAGCAGCCATTAGGCAACTCCATCCGTCAGGTTGCTGGATGCCACCCAGGAATTGGCTTCCCTGCAGCGAGTGCCTTGATTCAACTCCAATCCAACCAAAAGCTTACCCCCTAGTAGAGATCTGCGCAGTCAACCCCATGTCCAGCATCCCCGACCGTCTGCGGGCTTTCAATCAAGGACGCGACCCGCAGCGCCTCGCCATGAAGTATGCGGCGATGGCCAATGATCCCTTTGCCTTCTTCCGGGGAACTTGCCATTTGTTCTACGAAGACTGGCCCCAAGGCTCCTCCCTTGATGCCAGCCCCGCCGCCTGGATCTGTGGCGATCTGCACCTGGAAAACTTCGGTAGCTACAAGGGGGATAACCGGCTGGTGTACTTCGACATCAACGACTTTGACGAAGCCGCCCTCGCCCCCGCCAGCTGGGACGTAGCCCGCATCCTGGCCAGCCTGTGGACAGCGCGCAAAGGCTTCAAGCTGGACAAAGACCAGGCGGAAGCCCTGAGCCAGATCTACCTGGATGCCTACAGATCAGAACTCTGCCAAGGCAAGGCCCGCTGGCTTGAACGCGCCACGGCGGAGGGGATGATCCGCGATCTACTCAACAGCGTGAAGAACCGCTCCCGGCAGCGCTTGATTGAGGAGCGTACCGAGCCAGGGGGAGAGCGCCTGCGCATCGATGGCAAGCACACACTTGCCGCCGATCGGGAGAGTCAAGCCAAGGTGCGGGCGATCCTGGCCCAGGTGGAGGAGGTGCATGAACAGGCAGATTTTTTCCATGTGCATGACGTGGCCCGTCGCATCGCTGGCCTCGGCAGTCTTGGTCTAGAGCGCTATACAATCCTCGTTCATGGTCGCGGCAAAAGCCACGGACACTTCCTCCTGGATTTGAAGTTGCAACCTGGCTCCAGCCTGGTGCCCTATCTGCCCCTTCCCCAGCCCTCCTGGCGGCATGAGGCCGAGCGGGTCGTGGCGGTGCAGAGTCGCGGTCAGGCCGTTGCGCCCGCCTTCATCGCCGCCGTCGCTTTTGCAGACCAGTCGTATGTGCTGCGCGAACTGATGCCCAGCTCCGACAGCCTGAGCCTGGAAAGCTGGAACGGCAAGTTGGGCCGCCTGGAGATCGTGCTGGCCTCCATGGGCCGCCTCGTCGCCTGGAGCCA
>JBIIIX010000340.1:0-2996 GCA_044234415.1 Cyanobium sp. | reverse complement strand
GGATGGGCCGCCAACAGCAAGCCGCTGTGGCCGCCACCGCCGAGGGTGCAGTCGAGCAGCGTGGGGGGGTGGCCATCAGGGAGCGAACTGGGCAGAGCGGAGAAGGCCGCCAGCACTTCGGCAGCCAACACGGGCTTGTGCTGGAAATCGCCCTCAGGTGGAGCGGCGGGGATGCCTTGCATGCTGTCCGTCCTAGGCGAGCCAGCGGGCTGTGCGAGATGCGGCAGCGGGTGCGACAGGGGCTGCGACCGCGAGGGCCCAGGACGGTGGCGAACCCAACCACCTGAAGCCCGCGGACAGGCAGCTGCTTCGCGGCGGCGGCTGCGGCGGCGGCGGCGGCGGCGGAGCAGAGGCGGCGGAGCAGCAGCCGCAGCGGCTCGCCATCGGCCAAGCGAGAGGCCCACCGGCAGCCGCAGCACAGCCGCCCCAGGATTCCGCCCCAACCTTCTTAGAATCTCATCCACCAAGGCCACGGCGCCCCGAATGACCCAGCTGGAAACGCGCACCGAGCCGATGGTGATCAACTTCGGCCCCCATCACCCCTCGATGCATGGGGTGCTGCGGCTGGTGGTCACCCTCGACGGCGAGGACGTGGTGGACTGCGAGCCGGTGATCGGCTACCTCCACCGCGGCATGGAGAAGATCGCCGAAAATCGCACCAGCGTGATGTACGTGCCCTATGTGAGCCGCATGGACTATGCGGCGGGCATGTTCTACGAAGCGATCGTCGTCAACGCTCCAGAACGGCTGGCCGATATTCCAGTGCCGAAGCGGGCCAGCTACATCCGTGTGTTGATGCTCGAGCTCAACCGCATTGCCAATCACCTGCTATGGCTGGGCCCCTTCCTTGCCGATGTCGGCGCGCAAACGCCATTCTTTTATATCTTCCGCGAACGGGAGATGATCTATGACCTCTGGGAAGCCGCCACCGGCCAGCGTTTGATCAATAACAATTATTTCCGGATCGGCGGCGTCGCCGTCGACCTGCCCTATGGCTGGCTGGAGAAGTGCCTCGACTTCTGCGATTGGTTCGGCCCCAAGATTGATGAATACGAGAGGCTGATCACCAATAACCCGATCTTCCGCAAGCGCATTGAAGGCCTGGGTGAAATCAGCCGAGAGCAGGCGATCAACTGGGGCCTGTCTGGCCCGATGCTGCGGGCTTCCGGAGTGGCTTGGGATCTGCGCAAGGTGGATCACTACGAGTGCTACGACGACTTCGACTGGGATGTGGCCTGGCAAACGGAAGGCGATTGTTACGCCCGCTACCGCGTGCGCATCGAGGAAATGCGTCAGTCGCTCAAGATCCTGCGCCAAGCTTGCGCCCAGATCCCCGGGGGGCCGTTCGAGAATCTTGAGGCTCGCCGCATGGCCGAAGGCAAAAAGAGTGAATGGTATGGATTCGATTATCAATATGTAGCCAAGAAGGTGGCTCCCACCTTTAAAATCCCCTCGGGCGAGCTTTACACCCGTCTTGAATCTGGTAAAGGTGAGATCGGTGTTTTCATTCAAGGCAACGACGACGTTACCCCTTGGAGGTTCAAGATTCGCGCCGCCGATTTCAATAATCTCCAGATCTTGCCCCACATCCTCAAGGGCAATAAAGTGGCCGACATTATGGCCATCCTCGGATCGATTGACGTGATTATGGGGTCGGTGGATCGCTAACCGTTGCGGCGCTTCCTGGGCCGGATCCGGCACGCCGGCGTTCTCCTACCTGCGGCGCTGACTGGCTACTTCTGGCTCAAGGGGCAGCACCCCCTTCTTCCTGGGATGCCGTGTCCTCTGCGGGCGCTCACCGGCATCCCCTGCCCTACCTGCTTCCTCACCCGCGCCACGGCCGTCGCGCTCACGGGAAACCTGGCGGGATCCGTGCAGCTGCATGCCTTCGGACCCATCGCCGCGGCCGGCCTGGTTTGGTGGTCGATCACGGCGATCCACCAGCGGCGGCTGATGCCACGGGATCTGCCGGCCTGGCCTCTGGCTGTGGCCGGCCTGGGGCTGCTGAGCTACTGGCTGCTGCGGCTATGGCTGCGCTACGGGCTGGGGTTCGTGGGATTTCCGGCCTTTCCGAGCGGGTGAAGGGGCAGGCCAAAGGCCCAGCGGGCTCGGCAGGGCCTCAGCTGCTCAGGAGATCAGACCCTTGTGATACGCAGCGTTCTGCAGATAGAAGCTGCTCACCGGCACCGCCAGCAGCGCCCCGAGGCCGCAGCTGCAAACCGACACCAGCGCCACCAGTAACCAGGCAAGGATCTCGATCAGGATGAAGCTGCCGCCGTTCGGTGAGCGGTAGACCGCCTGGAAGGAGGCGGCGAAGGCATCCGGGATCGGCTGATCCGTGAGGAAGATGCGATTCACGTAGATCGGCATCACCAGGGCCACCAGGATCCCCGGCACGATGCACAGCACAAAACCCACGGCCGCCACCAGGGAAAACAGCAGGCCGGCCAGCAGGTAACGCCCTGGGCGGCGGAGCAGCTCGCGGAAGGCCGCCACCACGGTGATCACTTCGCCGCTGGCGTAGTGCATGGCCGGCACTGCCACGAACAGCACCCCCACAAGGCTGGAGAGAATCGCGAACGGCAACTGCCCCAGCTGCCCGAGCAACGTGGCGATCGAGAGGGCCGAATCCGAGCCGGTGGAGCCGGACACCCCGAAGCCCACCAGCAGGAACAACCAAGTCACCGCTGCTCCGAGAACGGCGAGCACCGCTGTGGCGAGCCAGATCAGCAGGATCGTGGGCACATGGGCCAGGACAGCCTCCCAGGCCCGGTTCAGGGTGGGCTGTTCGGTGGCACTCGCAGAGGCCATGGGCTGGAATCGGATTGGGCCCATGCTGGCGGGGCGATGGCTCGGCCACAACCCCCGAGCTGTCTCGCCGATCACCCCGCCATGACGCCCGCCCCCAACCCCGACAGCTGGCTGCTCCTGTGCCGCACGGTGCGCTTCGGCGAGACCGACGCCGCTGGGGTGATGCATTTCCAGCAGCTCCTGCG
>JBIIIX010000341.1:0-2996 GCA_044234415.1 Cyanobium sp. | reverse complement strand
AATTTGAGGGTTGCGAAAAGTTTGTGCCAAGTGATGGCTTGATTCACGCTTATCCTGACCCGGCAAGCGGCGCGGAGCCCTACACCATTGGCTGGGGGACGACCGTTTACCCCAACGGCGCGAAGGTTAAGCTTGGCGATAAGATCAGCCGTGCTGATGCCGACAGCCACCTAGCCGCGAATCTTCTGAGCGGTTACTGGAATCCCATTGCGAAGTCCATTCCCTACTGGAATGAGATGAACGATAAAATGCGATCTGCTTTGTGCAGTTTTGCCTACAACCTCGGCGCCGGGTTCTATGGCAGTAGCGGTTTCAACACGCTTTCATCCTGCCTCAAAGAAAAGCGTTGGTCCGATGTGCCGAAGGCCTTGATGCTGTATGTGAATCCTGGTTCCTCGGTGGAAGCGGGGTTGCGACGCCGCCGCGATGCCGAAGGAGATCTCTGGCAGGCGGGCATGAATGAGCTCTCCGGGTCCGCACCTCCCAAAAAGCAAGTCATTCTTGAAGCGATCACGGCAACGTTCCTGAAGAAGGAAAATCTCGATTCCAGCCAGCTGGCACCCCATCAGCTGATCGCCATTAACCGAGGCCGTCAATGGAAGATCGAAAAGCGTCTCGAAACAGCTGGCAATTCCCAAAAAGTTGAGCTGGCCTATGGTGCGGGTGAATGGTGGATTTACCTGCCGCACTGGCAGGAGGCAACCAGCCCGCAGGCCCCAACGCAAGCCAGCCCAGCCGTCGCCACAGGTGCGGACATCGCCCGCCAGGCTGCCGGCACCTCGGGCCCTAAGAGCCTTGCTGTGCCCCATCTGAAACAGCTTGACAACAAAAATAATCCCTATGGGAGTTGCAATGTTACTTGCGTTGCCATGTGCCTCCAGTTTTACGGTGTAAAACCACCTGCGGGCAAGCAGCTGGAAGATGTTCTCTATGAAAAGATGGAGTCGCTTGGGCGTAGCCGGCACAACCCCTACGACCTCCAGTATCTCATCAATACCTATCCGGGAAACTTCAAGGATATTTTCAGGGAAGATGGCGGATTTCGAGATATCCAGGCCTCAATTGATGCCGGGCATCCGGTGATTATTCATGGCTACTTTACGTCTTTTGGGCACATAATTGTGGTTCGAGGATATGATGATAAGGGATTTATCGTCAATGATCCCTACGGGGAGTGGTTCAGCACGGGGTACGACAATGGTCGTACTGGGGCGGGTCTTCATTATTCCTACAACTTGATTGCCAACACCTGTTCGCCTGAATCGAAGGCCAATCCCAAGAACATCTGGTTCCACTCGGTGCTCAAGGCTTGAGCCGTACGCTCCCCAGGGAATCGGGTTGGATCGGGGCGAGGAAGTTCATGTTGGCCCGCACGGCGCAACGGAGCTCCTTGCCCTGCGCAACGAGGCCGTGATCGCGCAAGATATCCATGGGTTTCACCCGAACCCGAAGGTAAGGAACACCCTGGCGATTCAGCAGCGCCGGCAAGCGAGGTTCCTGCAGATCCGCCTCCAGCACCGCGCCAAGCCGCAGGGCCGCAACAACCCTCCAGGCTGGATCGCGGCACCAGAGGCCCCCAGGGTCGCGGTCCACCACCAGCCAATACCGTTGCAAGGTATCGCCACGTGGGCCGCCGATCAGCAGCGACCGGAAATCACCCCGCCGGTCCGGCCGGATCACATCGGCGATCTGGGCCGAGGCGGAGCCGCTGAGGGCCAGAAGAGCGACCAGCGGCAGCATGGGCTGATGGATTCGGGGAACCATGGCAGAAAAAGAGCTGGCGGCGAATCCATGCCGACAACCTTGGCAGCCCACTGCGACGCGGGGCCGCTGATAGCGCAGGGGTTGCGGATGTCCTCCCGTTGTGGCACTACGTCCGTGATGGACCCAACCCGTTGCCGACATCGCCCTGTGAGCGCAGCCCGCCGATGACCAGCTCTGGCGCTTTCTGCCAACCCCGTGCAGTCGTGGCGATGCCATGGGGCCAGACGTCGGGCTGGGATGGCGCGAGCATCGATTTCACCAGGGTCTACGAGGAGCTCATTCAGCCGGCCCTGGAGCAAGCCGGTGTGGAGCCCTTCCGCCCCGATCGGGAACAGCACGCCGGCGACCTGTGCCCTGACACCTTCCAGGAGCTGCTGCTGGCCGATCTCGTCCTGGCCGATCTGACCCTCGACGATCCCACCGTCTGGTATGCCCTCGGGGTGCGCCATGCCTTGCGTGCCGGTGGTGTGGTGCTGATCAGCGCCAGCCAAGCCAGCAACGCTTTCGACCGCTTCAGCGTCGGCAGGTTCGGCGATGGCCTCAGCAGCAGCGGGTTCGGCGATGGCCTCAGTGGCGGCGGGTTCGGCTTTGGCCTCAGTGGCGGCGGGTTCGGCTATCGCCTCAGTGGCAGCAGGTTCGGCTATCGCCTCAGTGGCGGCGGGCCCGACCCCGCCCGGCTGAGCACCGATCGCGACGCCCTGGCCGCCGTCGTCACCAGCACCCTGGCGGGCGGGTCTGGCTCCCGCACCAGTCCGGTCTTTGCCCTGTTGCCGCAGCTGCGGGAACCCCCCTGGGACACCCTGCGGGTTCGTGGACGTGGACCCTTCGGCTGGGCCTACGAGGCCTGGACGCAGTGCTTCGAGCGGGCCAGCAGGACCGGCCGCATCGGTGATCTGCTGGTGCTCGCCGATGAGGCCCCGGAGGCGGCGTTGCGGGCCAGAGCCTGGATCGAAGCCGGCATGGCCTTGGCCCAGCGCGAGGCGGATCGCTTCGCCATCGAGCAGCTCGACCGCGGCCTCAGCATCGACCCCGACAACCTGGCGGCCCTTCGCCAGAAGGGCCGATGCCTGTGGCGGTTGGCCCTGGCCCAGCGGCAGGGCTACAGCAGAGAGCTGGCCAGAGACTATTTCGCCCATCTGCTGGAGACCCACCCCAGGGACGCCGAGACCTGGGCCTGGGCTGGCCGTGTTGCGCTGGATGACTGGCTGGCCAGTTGGCGCCGCCCAGGCCTT
>JBIIIX010000339.1:0-3012 GCA_044234415.1 Cyanobium sp. | reverse complement strand
TGGGCTCGGGCTTTGCCGCCGCCCCCCCCGCGGGCCGAGGAGGCTGGGCCAGGGAGCTTTGCCTTTCGGCCCGGGCCTGACTGTCTTGTTGCTCTTGCCCTTGCACTTGGCCCTGCCCTTGCACTTTGCCTTGGCCCTGCCCTGGCGCTTGGCCTTGGCCTTGCGCTGGCGTCTGCCCTGGCGTCTGCGCCGCGGCGAAAGGATCAGAGGAGGAGGACGTTGCGACGCTTGCTGGCGGGCCCGGTCGGCCAAGGGGCTCAGGGCGGGCGGCCGCCGCGGGCCTCAGGCCGTTTGCGGAAGATGGGGGCTGGGTGGATGGTGAGGCCGTCACGGCGGCGATTCCGGACGGGATCATCCCTACTCTGCTGCCTGGAGTTCCTTCGATCCACCCCGGTCTCCCATGGCTTCCCCGGCACTGACCGTGATCACCGGACCCAGCGGCGTTGGCAAGGGCACCTTGGTGCGGCGGCTGCTGCAACGCCATCCGCAGCTTTGGCTGTCAGTGTCCGCCACCACCCGGGCGCCCCGGGCCGGTGAGCTGGACGGCGAGCACTACGTGTTCCTCCCCCGCCCTGCCTTTGAGGCGCTGGTGGCCGAGGGCGGCTTGTTGGAGTGGGCCGAGTTCGCCGGCAACGCCTATGGCACGCCGCGGCGGCCGGTGGAGGAACGCCTGGCCTCGGGGCAGCCGGTGCTGCTGGAGATCGAGTTGGAGGGGGCCCGGCAGGTGCGCCAGAGCTTCCCGACCGCCCGGTTGCTGTTCATCGCCCCGCCCAGCTTTGCCGAACTGGAGCGCCGCATCCGCGGCCGCGGCAGCGATGAGCCCGCCGCGATCGAGCGCCGCCTGGAGCGAGCCCGGGTTGAGCTGGAGGCCTGCGGTGAGTTCGACGCTGTGGTCGTCAACGACGACCTGGACCAGGCCCTGGCGGAGCTGGAAACCCGCATCGGCCTGCCCGCTAGCGAGAGCGCGCCGCAGCCACTGCTGCAAACCAACTCGTGAACAGGCAAAGCGGGCCACCCCAGGCGGCCCAGCTGGGGCATGGATTGAACATCCCACAAAAAAGCGGGCGCAAGGGCCCGCTTTCACGCTGACAATCTGTTCGAAGATGAGTGGGATTTGCCCACTCGATTTGCCCACTCAGAGGGCAGCCGCTTCAGAGGGGGTGGAACAGCAGATCCGGGAAGAACCGGTTGAACTCAATCATGATTCCTGCCGTGATCCCGAACCAAATGGCGGCAAACACGGGTGCGGTGGTCAGAAACTTCTTCATGGCGAGGGCGCAAATGTGTGCAGGGACTGGGGTAAACGGTGCTGCGATCAGCGGGGGGACACGGTGATCTTGGCGTCGGATTCGGTGAGCTTGCCGCCGGTGAGTTCAGCGAAGGCCTTGAGCGGCCAGGAGGCGGCACCCAAGGTGCTCTTGAACGCCAGGGGCACATCAATCTGGATTTCGTGCATGGTGGCGTCCTTGCGGCCACGCACGGCGATCAGGTAGCTGCGGCCGGCCCAGCCGATCGTGCCGGCGATGTAGAGGAAGGCGATGCCGGGGATGATGAAGTCACCAGCGTGGCTCCAGCGGCCATCCACGATCAGGTGGGGCAGGCCATCGGTGCCGCAGAGGGCCTGGCTGTAGAGGGCGAAGCGAGCCTTGGCCTGGTCGGTCTGGGCCGCGGCGGCGCGCTGCTGGAAGCGGGCGTTCTCGCTGCAGGGGGTCAGACCGCCGATATCGGCGTGGGCGACCGGAACGAAGCCGAACAGCAGGAAGACGGAAAGCAGCAGTCCGAAGAGACGGCGGTTGAGAAATCGGCGCATGGAGGAGGGCCTGGGTTCGGGGGTGCCGCGCTGGAAACCGGGCGCAGATGGCCGCGCAGGAGGTCGCGAGGCAGGATGACACCGACGGACAGTAAGGGGAGGGGTAGGGACAGATGCCCACCGTGCTGGGGCTCGAAACAAGTTGTGACGAGTCGGCCGCGGCGATCCTGCGGGATGGCTCCGTGCTGGCCAGCGCCGTGGCCTCCCAGGTGGCGGAGCATGCCCGTTGGGGGGGCGTGGTGCCGGAAATCGCCTCGCGGCGCCATGTGGAAGCCCTGCCCCAGCTGATCGACCAGGTGCTCGGCAGTGCTGGCGTTGGCCTCGAGGACCTCGATGCCGTAGCCGCCACCGTGGCGCCCGGGCTGGTGGGGGCCTTGCTGGTGGGGTCGGTGACGGCCCGCACCCTGGCCCGGCTGGCCGGCGTGCCATTTGTGGGGGTCCACCATCTGGAGGGCCATCTCTGCTCGGTGGAGCTGGGCGACCCCTTGCCGCCTCCCCCCCGCTTGGTGCTGCTGGTGAGCGGCGGCCACACCGAGCTGGTGCGGGTGGATGGGCCAGGGCGCTACCGGCGCCTCGGCCGCAGCCGCGACGACGCCGCCGGAGAGTGCTTCGACAAGGTGGCGCGCCTGCTCGGACTGCCCTATCCGGGGGGACCGGCGATCCAGGCCGCGGCCGTGGCTGGAGATCCGGGGCGCTTCCCCCTGCCGAAGGGGCGGGTCTCCCTGCCGGGCGGTGGTTTCCATCCCTACGACTTCAGCTTCAGCGGCCTGAAGACCGCGATGCTGCGCCTGGTGGAGCAGCAGCGCCAGGCGACGCAGCCATTCCCCTTGGCGGATCTGGCCGCCAGCTTCGAGCAGGTGGTCGCCGAGGTGCTGGTGGAGCGCGGCTGCCGCTGCGCCAGCGATGAGGGGCTGAACTCCCTGGTGCTGGTGGGTGGGGTGGCGGCCAACCGGCGTCTGCGGGCGCTGCTGGAGCGGCGCGCCGACGCCGCAGGTCTCCACTGCCGCGTGGCCCCGCTGGCCTGGTGCACAGACAATGCGGCCATGATCGCCCTGGCCGCTGAACAGAGGCTGCTGCGGGGCTTTGAGAGTGCGATCGACCTGGGCGTGGCGGCGCGCCTGCCGTTGGAGGAGGCCGATGTGCTGTACGCCTCTCCAGCCCGCTTCTGATCGGCCTAGATTGATGGCCGTTTTTCAGTAGGT
>JBIIIX010000092.1:0-10107 GCA_044234415.1 Cyanobium sp. | reverse complement strand
CCAGGACAGCAGCGTGCGTTCAGCGCCGCTGCGGGGGTCGGCAACGTTGAACAGCTGCAGATCGGAGATGATCGCGTTCTGCGGGCGGTAAAGCTCGCCTGTGGGCACCTGCCAGTTGGTGGCGCTGCCGTTGAGGGCCACCCGGTAGTTGAGCACCTGGTTCCCATAGGCGGCCGTGAGATAGTTCTGGTAGTTGTTGTTGCCGTTCTCGCTGCTGTAGGGGATCAGTGGGCTGCCGGCTTCCACCCAAACCACCAGCGTGTCGCCTCTGAGCAGGTCGTCTTTGGCGCCGGCGATGCTGATCGAGGTGGGATGGCTGGCAAAGCTGAACTCCGGTGCCGTGCCATTCACGATTTGCTCATTGCTGAGATCGGAGGCGGAGGCATAGGCCCGATCGAGGCTGTTGGTGTTGAGATAGACCGTGAAGGGCTTGCCCTTGGCATCAAGGGAGGTGTAGGCCACCCGGTTCTGCAGGCGCTTGTAGCCATCACTGGAGACGAGGGCCAGTTGATTCGCCTGGCTGTCGGCGATGTAGACCCCGGTGTCCACCGCACCGGGCTCGGCGGAGAAGTCGCTTTCCTCCACTAGATTGTTGAGCGCAACGCTGCTGGGTGTCAGGCTCAAGCTGGCGGCGATCTCTGGGTTGATGCCGGCCGGAAGAACGAGGCCGAGGCTATAGACGCCATCGGCGGCTGCCGCCTCCGTTGGGATGTAGAGGGGCTGGTCGAGGTCGATGCGGCGGATGCTGCCACCGGCCAGATGCACGGTGGCGGTGGCCGGGTGGGCGGCATCGTGCCCTAGCAGGCTGACGGCGGACTGATCCCGCCACAGGCTCACCGGAATGCCGGTGTAGGTATAAGGAACATTGTCATTGGTCGCCGGCTGATCGGATGTCAAGGGATCACCGCTCTGGGAGGCCCTGAGCCGTTGGTAGCCGGCGCCGCCGAAGACCACAGCGACCCGATCAAACGACGCCAGGCGCTGCGTTGTCAGCCCTGTGCTGCCGTTGCTGGAGGCCGCCAGGGAGAAGATCGGTGCGCGGAATGTGGGCGTGCCAGCTGACAAGGCCGAGGCTGACGCGATCGAACGCCCCAGCAGCAGATCGATCTGGAACAGATCCAGGGGGAGATAGAACGCGCCGCTCAGGGGGTTCTTCTCGTGCAGGGACAGATACTCGGCACCCTGCAGATTGGCCAAGCCACTGACCTGACCCTGCCCATTCACCGTGACATCGACCGTGGCGTAGCCCCCGGCCAACAGCGGCACCCCGAGGATGCGGATGCCTTGATACTGGCCGGGGTTGAGGCCCGCGCCTGGGTTGTCCACCTGGATCTGCAACGAGCCCGCGCTGCTGTTGATGGCCGCCGCTGAGCGGAGTGTCAGCAACCGCAGGGCGGCGACATCCGCATCGCCGAGCAGGAAGGTGCGGGCGTCATCCGGCGAGATCAGCGGCGGGCCGGCGAACAGAGGGCTACCGCTGGCGGGCAGATAGGCGAGCGGATAGGCGCCATCCGCTGTGAAATCCACGTCGAGCGACAGGCCGCTCGGCGGTGTGGTGCCCTGGGATGTGCCGCTGCCTGACTGGGCCGCCGCGTCATCGCGGAAGACGATGTCTTTGTAATAAGTCAGCAGGGGGATGCGCGCATCACCGATGAGGCGAATGCCGGCATCAAAATATATCTGATCGACGATCTTGTTGAAGAATGAACCGTCGGTTTCGATCTGTTCATAGGCGTCCTGGCTGTAGAAGCGGTCGGCAAGATTCAGATCAAAGCCGGAGATGCCGCGGTACAGCTTGCTGACCGAAAGACGGGCCTGGGCCTGGATGCCGCGGGAGTACCTGGTCTGCAGCGGCTGGGAGCTGTTCGCCAGGGCCAGGGTCAGGGGGACTGCGGCGGCAGTGGCAAGGCCGCTGAGCGCCACCAAGGCCCCAGCCGTTTTCTGGTAGGTCGTATTGCTGATCTGGTTGTCTGCGCCGTTCGGGTTCTTGTATCCCGAAGACAACCCCCAGCCATTTAGGCCGGCGGCCACCACGCCTGCGGCAAGCCCGCTGTAGCCCGCATAGGCGGGCAGCGATCCGTCGGGGGTGGTAAACGTTTGCTGCCAGTAGAAGCCGCTTGAAAATTGACAACCCTTTCGCCTAGCCAGTTGCCATTAATGCTTCTGCTTCGATGCAGGTAATCAATGCTCACGGCCTCCTTGGTGGCCAGGGATTTGAGCTGCGCTCTGTCCGTGCTTCCATAGTCATAATTGGAGGAAATAGTGCCACCAAGCCCAAGATTCCAAGTCTTGGAGATGAACAGCCCGGACCCATTCTGCACGTATCTGTCTCTGGCTCTGGCTCTGAGGAGATCCTCCACAGTTCCATAGCCTTGAAATGACTCTAGTTGCCTTCTGCGTTGTTCGACATAGGCGCTTATGTAGACTTTCTCGAATTGCGCTGAGCCGCGCTTGACTTGTCTTGTATCCGTACCTCTGCCGATGATGAATTTGGCAAAGCTTACGGATTTCAAGTTGCTGTTCCCACCCTGCGCTGCGCCCATCCCTCCTTGAAGCCTAAGATTCCAGGACGAAGCAACGGAGGCATAGGGCCTCGCGTATAGAAGAGTGTAGTTTGAACGGTTTGAGTTGAGAGCACGTGTCGCCCCATTCCAAATTTGTTCCTGCGTTGCCAGGTTCACCGCTTGACTCAGATCCTGAAACTCACGAGTTCTAACTTGAAACAACAATTGCAAACCATTTAAATTCTCGTTCCCACCTACAATCTGTTCTGCTGTAAGGATCTCTCGTCTGGGTCTCCATTCGATTCTGTTCGGACGTCCAACCTCATAGACCCAGCGAAAGATGTTCTGGCCTTTTAGGCCTAGATCCAACGCTCCGAACTTGCCTGTGAAATCCAAGCGCAAGAAGGAGGGTGCCCAGGCGGCGGAGAATGAGGATCCCCGCGGCGCCGGATCTGCACTCCCCAGAGCTGCAACGCTGCTGCCTGCTGAGGCTTGTTGTTCTGCACTTGCTGGGGCGACCAAGGCGGCCTGGGCCAAGGGCTGCTGAGCCGAATAGAGCAACGAGCGCAGCAGCTGTGTGTTGCCCGACAGCGACACAGCCGGCTGGCTGAACTGCGGTGGCGTGGAGGCGGGCTTGAGGGGATTCGCTTCATTGGTGATCGCCTGCCATTGCCCCCCCGGCACATTGGTGGACACCAGCTGCTCCAACTGCGAGCCGGTGCTGTCGACCCGGTAGCGATTCACATACAGATCGCTGTCCGGTTGGCTGCCTTGGGTGGCTGCGATCAGCTGCTCGCGCAGGGAGGTTGGATCGCTGGCCGCCGCGTTCGCCAGCCCATCCAGCACGGCGTTGGCCGGTGCCGCTCCCACCTGCTTCTCCACCACCAGGTTGAGGGTGTGGTTGTCCCCAGCGCTGAGGGCGAAATGCCGATCACTGCTCTGATCATCGGTCAGCCGCACCGGCGCCGACCAGCCCAGCTGCCCTTGGGCATCCCAGCGCCCGAAGCTCGCCTGAATCTCCGCACCCGATCCCTGCCCCACCCGATAGGCCAGCACGATGGCCGGATCCCAGGCCGTCCCCGTGGTGCCTCCGTTGTTGGCCGTGGTCCAGAACTCCGGCAGCAGCAGCGCCTGCAGCTTCTCGCCACCGAAGGCCCCCGGCACGATCTGCCCCTTGTCCCAGCGCTGGGCCTCGCTGTTCCACTGGCACTGCCAGATGGCGCCATCCTCCACCAGAAACGCGTAGGCGGTGCCGTTGGCGTCGTTGACGAGCTGGATGCTGCTGGAGTAGGGCATGCGGCGCTCCCAGTGGAGCTGGAACTGCCCTTCACTGTGGTGGCCTTAGCCACCCCCGCCAATCCGACAAATGTAGGGGATGTTTCCCCCGGATCAGGGTTCGATCAGCCCCATCGCGATCGCCCGGCTCACCACCTCGGTGCGGTTTGCCGCCGCCAGCTTCCTGCAGAGGCTGCTCACGTAGTCGCGCACCGTGGCCGGCGCGATGCTCAGAGCCGCGGCGATCGAGCGGTTGCTGCCGCCGCGGGCCAGGCCCTCGAGGGTTTGCCGCTCGCGTCCAGTGAGCCGGCAGGGGGCCTGCTGGTCGAGCAGCTTGCGCAGCCGCGGATCGAGGAAGGGGGTGCTGCAGCGCAGGGCCTGCAGCGCCTGGACGTGGTGCCGCTGCCGAAGCTCTCCACGTGCACGATCGCCAAGGAGCAGGCGTCGCGGAGGGCCTCCAGCCAATCGCCGCGATCGTGCTGCACCAGCAACAGGACCTGCACGTCCGGCCGCTGCCGTCGCAGGCGGAGGATCAGATCACAGCCGTGGTCAGCAGCGATCGAATCGATCAGGATCAGCAGCAGCGGCCTGTCGCCGTCCTCGGCCTCCAGCAGCTGCAACACCTCCTGTTCACTGATGCCGCAGCCGCGCAGGTTCGGCCAGCCCAACGCCCGGCCCAGGCGGGCCAGCAGGTGGGCATCGAGCCACGGGCCGGTACCGGCCACGATGGTCCAATGGGCCAACAGGGAATCGACCAGGCCGCTGCGGCGCTCAAATCCTGCATCCCCCGGCACGAACCGGAGGCTGTCGCCATCGGTCACAGCGGGGAAGGCGGGGCCGGATTCACCAAATCGGCAGATTTTGCTCAGGTCACCCTAAGCGCGCCCCCCTGATCATGGAACCGGCCGCGGGGCTCATCCCCGTGGCGTAGGCGCCATCTTGGGTGCCGCAGACCCGGTCCCAAAAGGTGAAGTAGAGGCCGAAGTGCAACGACGGCCGGCGGTGGTGCAGGGAATGGTGCGCCGGTCCGATCAGCCAGCGGCCCAGCAGGTGGTGGGGAAACCGGCGTGGCAGGCAGTCCAGATCGAGGTGATTCACGATCGCCCACACGGTCATCGTGCTCAGCACGGCCAGCAGGGTGATCAGGTGCAGGGGGATCAGCATCACAATCCCCACCAGGAACAGGGCCTGCACCAGGGCTTCCGGTGGATCGAAGGCAAAGGAGGTCCAGGGGGTGGGCCGGCGGGAGCGATGGTGGCCGCGATGGAAGGCGGCGTACAGCGCCGGGTGATGGAAGAGGCGATGGGTGGCGTAGAACATCGCATCCTGCAGGATCAGCACCGTGAGATAACTCACCCCCAGATACCACCAGGTGCTGGTATCGGCGCCGGCGTACAGGCGGGTGTAACCGTGGCCCTGCAGCCACAGCACCGCCGCGGCGGCCACGGCGAACACCGCCGCCGAGAGCACCGACAGGCGAATGTCGTGGAGGATCCCGTCGCGGAGGCGCCGATCGTGCAGCGGCGATGCAGCGGTTTTGGGGCGGCGGTGGCAGGCGCGGATCAGGCACCAGCAGCTTCCGGCGGCCAGGAAATAGCGCGCCACGATGATCAGAAACAGCGCCAGGCTGTCTGCTCCGAAGGAAGGCTGCGCCCCCAGCGGCCCGATCCCCACGAGGTGGTGCGGAAGCTGGAGTGCTGGCGGCAGGATTGCGATGTTCAGCGCGGCGGATGATCCATGCTAGGGGCACAAGCCCGCCAGAGCGTTCGCAGCCATGCAGCGTTACCGGATCCGCCACCACACCATCTACAACTACGACGCCCAGGTGATGCTCGATGACCACACCTTGCGGCTGCGGCCCCGGGAGGGCCATGAGCTACGAATCGAAGCCTCTTGGCTGCGCATCGCTCCAACGGCGACGCTGCGCTGGCACCGGGATGCGGAAAACAACTCGGTGGCCATCGCCAGTTTCTCGGAGCCCGCCAGCAGCCTGACGATCGAGAGCGAGGTGTTGATCCAGCAATACCACCAGGCCCCCCTCGACTTTGTCGTGGACCGGGAGGCATTGTTCTTTCCTTTTCATTATGGCGAGGATGAGCAACTGCTTCTCGCTCCTTACCGACAGCCAGTCGATCATGGCGAGGCCTTAGAGCTCTGGCTGGCAGGCCTGTATGCGCCGGGGGAGCACCTGGAGACCTACGCCTTGCTGGAGCGAATCAGCGCCTGCATCCACGGCGGGTTGCACTACATCCGCCGCGAGGAACCCGGCGTCCAGGCTCCCGTCCGCACCCTGAGCAGCGGCAGTGGCTCCTGCCGCGACTTTGCGACGCTGTTTCTGGCCGCCGCCCGGCTGCTGGGCCTGGCGGCCCGCTTTGTGAGCGGCTATCTGCACGATCCCCTCGCACCAGATGCCGCTGGCTCCACCCATGCCTGGGCGGAGGTGTACCTGCCGGGGGCGGGCTGGACGGGGTTCGATCCCACCACCGGCGGTCTGGCCGGGCCCGACCACATCGCCGTGGCGGTCTCCCATCGCCCGGATGCGGTGCCGCCGGTGGCTGGATCCTTCCGCGGCCCGGCGCGGTCAACGATGAATGTGGCTGTCTGGGTGACGCCGGTGGCCGAGCAGGCTTGATCCACTGCCGCGGCCAGCGCTGAACCCCGCCATGCCCGCCACACGCCCCCCAGCTGGCGGCCATGTCCAGCTGCCGTTTTGGCTGGTTTGTCGCCCCAATCCTGGGCCGCCGCAAACGCCAAAGAGGGGCGGCGGTTCCAGGGAAGACCTTGCCGGAACTGGCCTTGCAGAGCACGGGGCTGGCGGGACTCGAACCCACGACCTACGGTTTAGGAAACCGTCGCTCTATCCGGCTGAGCTACAGCCCCAGAGGAGCGAGCTTACCTGCCCCGCTGGCCAGTGCAGCCGCCGAGCGGCTCTCCCGGCCACATCTGCTGTCACATCTGCTGTCACATCTGCGGCCACATCAGCGACCGCGACTGCGGCGCTGCCCATGGCCTGATCTAGGTTGCGGAGGAAAGCAGGCGAGGTGATCGCGGGCGGGATTGCGGAGCATTGCTCCGTGGATCGCCGTTCTGAGGAAAGTCCGGGCTCCCCAATGGCCAGGCCTGCTGGGTAATGCCCAGTGCGGGCGACCGTGAGGACAGTGCCACAGAAACACACCGCCGATGGCCCGGGCCTGCCCGGCGCACAGGCAAGGGTGCAAGGGTGCGGTAAGAGCGCACCAGCGGCATCGAGAGGTGCCGGCTCGGTAAACCCCGGCCGGGAGCAAGGCCCAGGGACCACGGTTGGCCATTTCCCGGTCCCGTTTTTGCGCGCCGCTCGAGGCCAGCGGCAACGCTGGTCCCAGATAGATGATCACCCTCGCGGCGCTGGGCCTGGCCCGCCGCCGCGGGAACAGAACCCGGCTTATGTCCTGCTTTCACCCTTCGCAACCGCGGCCGTGGGGGCCGAGGCTGGTCCCCATCGGGCGCGGCGCCCACCGGCTCGCCATCCTGGAGGGGCTGTTGCCTGGCCGGGAGTCAGCATGCTGTTTGCTGCCTTAAGCCCAAACCGCCGCCGCTGATGACGCCCGAGCGACACCTCGCGTTGCTGGCCCTGCTGCGTCGGCTGGGGCTTGATCCCCAGGACCCAGCTGGTCCGGGCCTGGAACCTGCCGCCCTGACGGCGCTTGATCAGGCGCTCTGCCACAGCTCCGCGGGCCTGGCCCACAACCACGAGCACCTGGAATTCCTCGGCGACGCGGTGCTGCGGCTGGCGGCCGCCGAGTTCCTGCAGTCCCTCACCCCCACGCTCAGCGTCGGGCGTTGTTCGGCGGTGCGGGCCCAGCTGGTGAGCGATCGCTGGCTGGCCGAGTTGGCTGAACGCTGCGAGCTGGCCGGCCTGCTGCGGCTCGGCCCCCTCGCCCAGGACGACCGAGCCGGCCGTGGCACCGTGCTGGCTGAGTGCTGCGAGGCGCTGGTGGGGGCGGTGTATCTGCTCTGGGGTGGTGAGCGGGGCGGACTGGCGGCGGTGCGCCACTGGCTCGATCCCCCCTGGCGACGGGAAACGGCGGAATTGCTCGCCGATCCCCATCGGCACAATTGGAAGTCGGCGCTTCAGGAGTGGAGCCAGGCCCAGGGCCTGGGCTTGCCGCGCTACCAATGCCAGGAGCGCAGCCGCCGCCACGGCGATCCGCGCCGCTTTCACTGCGCTGTGTGGCTGGCCGTGGCTCCGGCCGTCGGGGCAGGCAGCCCCACCCAGCAGCCCGAGGCCAAGTGCGTGGGAGAGGGCTGGGGGGGGTCCCGCCGGGAGGCGGAGCAGCAAGCGGCTTGCTCGGCTTTGCATTATCTCAACATCAAACCGGCGGCTCCCTCGCGCCGCGATTGAAACCGAGCCGGGTTGAGTCCCTCCGCGGCGTCGCCATCGATCGCCACTGAGAAGGTCAGCCCTCAGGCCAGCTCAAGCGAGGTCAGCGGCATGGTCACCAGCTTGTCCCAGTTGCCGCCTTCAAACAGCACGGCAGCCTGCACGCCGCTAAGCCGCTGCACGAAGCCCCGGTAGCCGTCGTAGATGGAGCGGCGATCCCGCACCACCACGGTGGCGCCGGGAAGGATCGGAGCATCGGCCATGGGAGGGATCGATCTCGAATGGCCCCCATTGTGGCCATGGGGCGAGGGTTCTGGCGTCGTGATCGCGATGGCAAACGGGGGAGAACCTGGGGCGATGCCATGGCGCCAGGCTGGGCCAGGTTGCAGCGCGCTGTTGGGCCCGATCACGCCACTGGTGTGGCCGGCTCCGGCATCGCCCCATCGCGAAGGCCATTCAGCGCTTGTGCTGACGCCGCTGCCTCAATCCGGGAACTTGCTGGAGAGGTGGGGCCCGCACGCTGAGCCCAGTGCTGTTGGTGTCCGCACCCTGGCGCGACAGCGGCGAAGATGGGTGAGGTGAGCGTTTGACGTCGTTGTGGCTGAATCGCCAGAGGTGTCCCGGCGCCGCCAGAGGCTCTCGCCCGCTGCGCCGGCAACTGAGCCCGACCCGGGCGGAACGCCAACGCCGGCAACCGATGAGCTGTTGCTGGTGGGCCGCGTGGTGGCGGCTCAAGGATTGGCCGGCGAGCTGAGGGTTCAGCCCCTGAGCGACTTTCCGGAGCGCTTCACCAGCCCCGGTGGCCGCTGGTTGCGTCGTCGCGGCGAGCCGGCCCGGTGCTGGCAGTTGCTCAGCGGCAGGCAACTGCCGGGGCGGGAATTGTTCGTGCTGCGTTTGGCCGCGATCGACAACCGCACGGCGGCGGAGGCGCTGGTGGGGGCGGACCTGCTGGTTGCCGCGACCGATCGCCCGACCTTGGCCGAAGGGGAGTTTCACCTGCTGGATCTGGTGGGCCTGGAGGTGCGGCTGCTGCCGGAGGGCCGCCCCATCGGCCGGGTGGAGGATCTGATCCATGCCGGCCAGGACCTGCTGGAGATCAGCCTCTGGCCGGAGGGGCCTGGGGCTGAGCCTGCAGGCGCCAGCGCCAACGGGCGCAGCGGGGGGCTCCGCCGCTGGATCCCCTTCGTGCACGCGATTGTGCCCGAGGTCCATCCAGAGCAAGGCTGGTTGGGCCTCACGCCTCCTCCCGGCCTCCTGGAGCTCAACGCCGCTTGAGAACCGGGATCAGCCGCGGCTCGGGGCGCTCGCGCAACCAGGGCCGCCCCGCCTTAGAGGGAGGGGTTGACGTCATGTTGCCAAGCGGCTATGGTGGCGTCGGTCGGCTTTATTTTTCATGACTGCCAACGTCAAGCCCTTTGCCATCGGCCTCTTCGCCGCCGTGGCAGCCATTCCTTTCGCCATGCAGGCACCAGCTCAAGCGGCTGCATGCCCCCTGAGCATGAACACAAGTTCCGCCCCAACCACTGCTGGCAGCTTCACTACCTACGCAACGGTTTTCACCCCCTCCTTCAGCTGCACCCTGGGCGACAAGATTTTCAGCAACTTCACGTTGCCCAGCTTTGCAAGCCTTAATACTGCCAACCTCCGCTTCTGGTGGGATTATGACCCCATCAACGACCCCATGAACTCCTTCATGAGGTATGGGGTAATCTCTAGCGCTGCTGCATTCCCGACATCAACTGCTGGTGTAACAACTTCTTTCAAATTCCAGGTAGATATCGACCCCTTGATTGCGCCCATTAATTACATTTCTGCGGCTAGCCTTAGCACACCTAACACCCTACCCTCCAGCAAAACCCTCACCATCACTCCAGCAGGAACTCTCCCAGCGTATCCCACGAGCGTCTCTTACAACGTCAGCGCGACACTCACTGGACCAACCTCGAACGTCAGGGCCTACGGGATCGG
>JBIIIX010000337.1:0-3040 GCA_044234415.1 Cyanobium sp. | reverse complement strand
GGGTGGCGCTTCGGGATGAAGCCTCGGGATGGGGCTTGGGGTGGGGCTGAGGCCGAGCGGGCGGCACGGGCGCGGCGCGACGCTGCCAGAGTGTTGCCGCGCAATCCATCGGCCGGACCGATCGCCTATGTCCGCCCCCTCCCAGCCCCCCAACCCCGCCGCGATGGCATCCGCCAGTGGCCCGGCGGAGCCCTTGGGCCGGCGCGAGCGGATGGCCCTGGCGGCCGTGGCGGCGCTGCTGGCCCTGCTGCTGCTGTGGCTGCGGGGCGGGCTCCATCCGGAGGCCCCCCTGGAGCGGCTCGCTCGCCAGTCGCCCGACCTCCAGGTGGCCCTCAGCAACGGCCAGCCCACCCTGGTGGAGTTCTACGCCGATTGGTGTGAAGCCTGCCGCACCATGGCACCAGCGATGGAGTCGTTGGAACGCCAGCGGCGCGGCGGCCTGAATGTGGTGCTGCTGAACGTGGACAACCCGCGCTGGCAGCCGGAACTGGAGCGCTACGCCGTCGATGGCATTCCCCAACTGGAGCTGTTCGACGCCGCCGGGGTCGACGTGGGCCGCTCCCTCGGGGCCCGTAGCCCCTCCGAGCTGGAGGCCTTGATCACGGCCTTGGTCGAGGCCAAGCCCCTGCCCCAGTTGGCCGGTGTCGGTGCGATCAGCGCCCTGAACGCCTCTCCGGAACCGCAAGCCGGTTCAGGTGCCAGCGCCGGCCCTCGCAGCCACGGCTAAGCCGCCAGAGCCTGGCCGCCAACGCCTTCGCTCAGCGCCTTTCCAGCCAAGCCAAGCTGAGCCAGCCCAGCCAAAGCAAGCCCAACCCAGCAGCCAGCCCAGCCGAGCCGAGCCGAGCTAAGCAAGCCCAGCCAACGCCTGCTGTAGCCAGCGGCCGGACGATCCGCCAGCCTGCATCCATCTCGCCCTCCCGCCATGGATCCCCGCTTCCGGGTGACCCTGATCGCCGCCACCCCCAACCCGCAGCAATGCGTCTACGCGGCGATGCATCAGGACTACAGCGAGGGCTTCGTGGCCGACGATCGCCAGGAGTGGCCCGCGGAGGACAAGGCCGGCGAGATCTGCGTGAAGCGCTTGCTGGCGGGGGAGCGGGGCCACTACGGCCCGCTGGAGCACGCCCAGATCGTGCTCAACGTGGGCTGGTTTCCCCATTCGGTGATGCAGCAGGCCCGCACCCATCGGGTAGGGGTGAGCTTTGATGTGCAGTCGATGCGCTATACGGGAGATCGCATCCGCCGGGCCGCCAATAGCGAATTGGAGCTGGAGGAGGTGTTTTACCTGCGGCCCGTGGGCGATTACAGCGACCGCCAAGGCAAGAAATACAGCTATACCGCCGAGCAGCGGGGTGTGGATCTGGAGCTCTGCCGAGCTGCCGCCGAGCGCTACCGCGACCTCCTCAACGCTGGCTACGCCGAGGAGCACGCCCGCGGCATTTTGCCGTTCGATTACCGCCAGCACTTTGTGGTGAGCTTTTCGCTGCGGGCCTTCCTGCACTTTCTCGACCTGCGGGCCAAGCTCGATGCGCAAGAGGAAATCCGCGTCCTATGCGAGCTGATGTGGCCCCATCTGCAGGCCTGGGCCCCGGAGATCGCCGCTTGGTATGAGAAAACGCGGCTGCATAAGGCGCGGCTGGCCCCCTGACGGCCGAGACTCACGGCAGCGGCAGAGATGGTCCTGGAGTCGTGGCGTGACCAGATCCAGCACGAGCTGGAGGCCGTGGCGCCCGAGCGGCGGCGGCGCCTGCGCGGCTTCGAGCCTGCCGCCAACGGGGGCCTGAGGCCCGCGGTGAATGATGTGGACCGCGAGCAGCCCGGCAGGGGCTTAGAGGGCAGCGCGGATGGGGGCCTGAGGCCCGCGGATGCCGCTGAGGCGCTGCTGGATCTGGCCAGCAACGACTACTTGGGGCTGAGCCGCGAGCCTGAGGTGCTGGAGGCCGCCGCCGCCGAACTGACGCGCAGCGGCCTGGGAGCCGGAGCCTCCCGGTTGGTGAGCGGCAGCCGGCCTGTGCATCAGGCGCTGGAGGTGGAACTGGCCCGCTGGCTGGGCCGGGAGCGGCTGCTGCTCTTCCCCAGCGGCTTCCAGGCGAACCTGGCGGCAGTGGTCGCCCTGGTGGATCGCCATGGCCTGGTGCTGGCCGACCGGCTGATCCACCATTCGCTGCTGGTGGGGGTGAAGGCCAGCGGCGCCCGGCTGCGGCGCTTTGCCCATAACGATGTCGACGACTTGCAGAGGCGCCTGGCCCAAGCCCAAGCCGAGCGGCCGCACCAGCGGCGGTTGGTGCTGGTGGAAAGCCTCTACAGCATGGAGGGCAGCAGCCCCGACCTGGAAGCGATCGCCGCCTGCTGCCAACGGCATGACGCCCTGTTGCTGGTGGATGAAGCCCATGCCCTGGGGGTGCTGGGCGGCGAGGGGCGGGGGCTGGCGCGGGGCTGCGACGGCGTGGGGCTGGTGAGCGGCACCTTCGGCAAGGCCTTCGGCAGCGGCGGCGCCTTCCTCGCCGGAGAGGCGCTGCTGGGCGACTGGCTGCTGCAATGCAGCGGCGGCTTCCGCTACACCACCGCCCTGGCGCCACCCCTGGCGGCCGGAGCCCTGGCGGCCCTGCACTGGCTGCAACGCCATCCCCAGGCGGGGAGCGAGCTGGTGGCGGAGGCGGAGCGCTGGCGCCAGGCGCTGCAGGCGGCCGGCTGGCCAAGACCGCCGGGCCAGGGGCCGATCCTGTCCCTGGAGCTGGGAAACGACCAACGGGCCCTGGAGCTGGAGCGGCACCTAGAGCACTGCGGCCTGCTGGCGATCGCCATCCGCCCGCCCACCGTGCCGGAGGGAACCGCCCGGCTCCGGCTGGTGCTGCGGCGCGGCCTGCCCGGAGATGCCCTGGAGCGGCTGCTGGGTGCCTTGGGAGAAGGGCCGGGAGGGGGCTGAAGCCGGGGCCAGCTCGGGGCCTGCTGGCTGGGCCGGCGGCTGCGGGGCGACGCTTGGGGAGACCCTTGAACCGAAGCGGGAGGGTCACCGTTCGGCAAGCCCCGCAAAGGGCTA
>JBIIIX010000075.1:0-11749 GCA_044234415.1 Cyanobium sp. | reverse complement strand
AGATGGGCCATGCCCTCTCGGCGCGCAGCGACCGGCCCCTTTACAGCGTGGCGCCCTTCTCCAACCCCTGGTTGTTCTGGGCGGTGCTGCTGACGACCACCCTGCAGCTGCTTGTTCTCTATGTGCCGCTGCTGGCTGGTTTCTTCGGAGTTCAGCCGCTGAGCTGGCGAGAGCTGCTGGCCTGTTTTGTGGTCAGCTTGCTGTTCTTCTTCTATCTCGAGATCGACAAGATTGTTCGGCTCTGGCGCCGTCGCTCCCATTCCCATGTCCCCGGCTGACGACCCATCCCAGGGACTACTCAACCTGGTGGCCGAGGCCACGACAGCATCGCCGCCGCTCGCATATCTGCTAATCGCGGCGGCGATGTTCTTGGAAAACCTATTTCCACCCTTACCCTCCGAGCTGATCATGCCCCTGGGGGGCTTCCTGGTGCATCAGGGGCAACTGGAGTTGTTGCCGGTGGTCCTGGCAGGACTGTTGGGCAGTGTGTCGGGAGCTTCTTTTTGGTATGGCGTCGGCCGCTGGCTCGATGAGGAGCGTCTTCAGAGCTGGCTGTTGATTCGCGGTCGTTGGCTGGGCCTGCCAGCCAACCTGCTGCCGCGCAGCCGACGCTGGTTTGATCGCCACGGCGTGCTGCTGGTGTTCTGGGGGCGCCTGATCCCAGGGGTGCGGCCGTTCGTGTCGCTGCCGGCCGGATTCGAGCTGATGCCGGCATTCACCTTCCTGCTCTGGACCACGGCCGGCACCGGCATCTGGGTGCTCGTGCTCACTTTGGCGGGCCTGATGTTGGGTTCGGCCTATGGCCAGGTGAGCGTTTGGTTGGCCAAGTTCTCTTTGGGCTTGCTTCCCATGCTGGCGATCGCCCTGACCGCCTGCGGAGTGGTGCTGTTCTGGAGACGCCATCGGAGGCGATGACTCTTGGAGGCATGGGACGTGCCGCGGCGATGCCGTTTGGCCCTGCCTCACTCCGCTCCCGAGCGCTCCGATTCGGCGGATTCCGCGGGAAGAACCCCGTCCTGCCGCAGGTTCTCGTGCAGGGAATCCAGCATCAGCACGCTGCTCCCCACCATCAAGATGCCAATCAGGGAAAAGGCGGCCAAGGCGGTGTTGCGGCGCTTGGCTGGATCCACGAGGCTTGAGAGGGGATGGCCGCAATCAGCACAGATCAACATCCCCTTGCCGCGACCAAGCTTCGAAACAATTCGACAACCACACTGGCGACAGGACACAGGACCGATGGCCTCTGCAAACAATTATCGGGCAGCCTCGCCGCTGCAGAGATCATGCTGAACAGTTCACAGCGGAACAGAGCGGCCGCCAACCGATGGCCTGCTGGTTCGAGCTCAACCGGCGCCACAACGACGTCGATGGTTGGGGGATCGCCGATCGGCTCCATGCCTAACCATGCGCGGCCGAGTCGGTGCGGGTTCAGCCCCATGGCGGCGGTCGCACCCTTCAGGCTCGACCGGGCAGCCACGACATGGGGATGGCAGCGACGTGGTTCCGCACTGGAGGGCTCGGGATTGGCAGTGATAAGCCCTCCTTGCCGCGACGATCAGAAACAGCCCGTGCCATATGGCCCCAACCCCAGGGCCGATCCGATTAAGTTGACCAGCCAATCCAGGCCCTGCCGAGGCTCTGGCTTCGATCCCACCCACGTTGATGACCCTGCTGCCTGCCCAGACGGCTTGGCTGGTGCCGCTTTACCCCTTGCTGGCCTCGTTGCTGTCATTTCTCTGGTCGCCCGGGCTGATTTCCCGCACAGGTCCAAGGCCCTGTGGCTACCTGAATCTCCTGATGGTATCGGTGGCCTTTCTGCACAGCACCCTGGCATTGGTGGCTTTGCATTCAAACTCCGCCGCCGGCTCCTCTGCGATTTATCGGCCGATCACCTTCGGCTGGACATGGCTGGAAACGGCGGGGCTGCGCATCGGATTTGATGGCCTGATCAATGAGCCGGCCCTGATTGCCATGACGGTGATCACCGGCATTCACATGCTTGTACAGATTTATTCGATCGCTTATCTGGAGATGGATTGGGGCTGGCCCCGCTTCTTCGGCTCCCTCAGCTTTTTTGAATCGGGCTTGTGCGCACTGGTGCTCACCGATTCATTATTTTTCAGCTATGTGTTGCTCGAGCTGCTCACTTTTGGTACCTATCTCATCGTTGGCACCTGGTACAACCAACCCTTAGTGGTCAAGGGAGCTCGCGATGCGTTTCTCACCAAGCGCATCGGCGACATCGTGCTGCTGGCAGGCCTGATCGCTCTGTTGCCGATCACCCACACCTGGAACTTCCATGGCTTGCAGGCTTGGGCCGCCGATCAAACGAATAATCAGCTGGTGTTGCCCGGCGGATTCACCCTGATCGTGTTGGCTCTCACCGCTGGACCGATGGGCAAATGCGCCCAGATTCCGCTGCACCTCTGGCTCGATGAAGCGATGGAAGGCCCCCTGCCCTCCACCGTTCTGCGCAACTCCGTAGTCGTCACAGGTGGAGCCTGGGTGTTGCTCCGGCTTGAGCCGCTCACGTCCTTGAGTCCCCTCACCCAGACCATCCTCGTGGTGGTAGGTGGCACCTCGGCGCTGGTGGGATCGTTGATCGCCCTCGCCCAAATCGATATCAAGCGCGCCCTCTCCTTCCTGGTGAGCAGCTGGCTGGGTTTGCTGTTCGTGGCCGTGGGCCTCGGCGGCATGGAGGTTGCCGATCACATGATGCTGGTTTATCCCCTGCCGATGGCCCTGATGTTGCTGGCCGTGGGAGCCATCGTGTTTTCCAACATCACCCAAGACCTCACTCAGCTCGGCGGTCTTTGGAGCCGTCGCCCGTTGATGGGAATTGCCTTCCTGGCTGGTGCCGCGGGATTGGTGGGTCTGCCTCCTTTCGGCGGATTCGCAGCCCTGCGTGAGCTGCTTGTATTGGCCCAGGCAAGCTCCAGCCCCCTGTTGATCGAGGGTCTTGTGTTGATCAGCAACGCTCTGTTCAGCGCCTGCCTGGTGAGGATGTTCAGTTTGATCTGGGGCGGACGCCCCTCACAGTTCACGGTGCGCTCGGCCGAGGGGCTCTGGTTGATGGTCTTGCCCACGATGTTGCTCACCGGTCTTGTGCTTCACCTACCGCAGTTGCTGGTTCACAATGGCGTGGTGGCGATGAATCCAATTCCCGGTTGGGGCCCTATGGCGATTCCCCTGGTGATCTCCACATTGATCGGAGCCAGCTTCTCGGCCATCTACTACCTACGGCCTCACCAGCTGGCCCATCTCCCCTCCACCTTGGGAGGCCTGCAGGATTGGCTGGCCGAGGACATGCAAACCGAGCGCTTCTATCACCGCACGATCGTGGGCCTGGTGGTGGCCCTGGCGCGCGTCAGCGCCTGGTCCGACCAGCGGCTGGTGGATGGGTTCAGCGGCGCCACCGGTGGCGCCGCCCTCGAGGGCGCACGCCGCCTCAGCCTCACCACCAGTGGTAAGTCCCAGGCTTATGCCCTCACCCTCGTGCTTGGGGTGCTGCTGATGGCCACCTGGTTGCTCACCCGCACCGCCTCTCCCGTCGCCGACCTGCTGCCCTCGCTCTCCTGATGGCAATGAATCCGCTTCTTCTGTTGCTCTTGCTGCCGGCGGCCGCCGGCCTGAGCCTGCCACTCCTGAGCTCATGGCCCGCCCGCCGGCTGGCCTGGCTGGCGGCATTGGCCTGCCTTGCCCAGCTGCTGGTGGGCCTGTCTTGCGCCGTGTACCCCCCGGCTGAGGTGCAGATCAGTTGGGTGCCCAAGCTCGGGCTGGAGCTGCAGCTGGGCCTTGATGGTCTTTCGTTGCCCCTCGTGGCGCTAACGGCTCTGATCAGCACCGCTGCGATTCTGTTTGCCCCAAGTGATCAGGCCCGGCCGCGGCTGTTCTTCTCCCTATTACTGGCCACCAATCTGGGAGTGATGGGGGCATTTCTGGCCCGCAATGCCCTGCTCTTCCTGCTGGCCTTTGAGCTTGTGCTCATCCCCACCACCCTTCTGGTGGCGATCTGGGGGGGCGAGCGACGCGCTGGCGCCGCCATCCGCTTCCTGATCTATGGCGCGGTTTCGGGGTTAAGCCTGCTGGCGGCGGTGCTGGCCTTCGGCTTGCTCAACGCTCACGGCCAGGATTTCAGCTTCGAGGCTCTCGCCCAGGCGGACTATTCACCTGAGGCGCAGCGTTGGCTGTTGCTCTTGGTGCTGCTGGCCTTCGGCATCAAAATGCCATTTGTGCCGCTGCACGGGTGGCAACCGTTCACCTACCGCCAGGCGCCGATCCCTGTGGTGATGCTGCTGGCGGGGGCCACATCCAAGCTTGGTGCCTACGGCTTGATGCGCTTCGGCATCGGCTTCCTGCCCGAAGCCTGGTCGAGCTGGTCCCCCTGGATCACCGCCATTGGCGCCGTGACCGCGATCTATGGCTCGCTCAACGCCATCGCCCAACTCGATATGCGACGTCTTGTGGCCTACAGCTCCCTGGCCAACATGGGCATCCTGCTACTGGCCCTGGGCTCCGCCACGGCGATGAGCCTGCAGGGAGGGGTGGCGTTGCTGCTGGCCCACGGCCTGATCATGGCCCTTCTGTTCGCCTGCGTCGGCATGGTGGAGCGTCGCACCGGAACCAATTCGATCGATGAGCTTTCCGGCTTGATGAATCCCTTGCGGGGTCTGCCGTTCACTATGGGCCTGATGCTGCTGGCCTTGATGGCCGCGGCAGGCATCCCTGGACTGGCGGCATTCCCTGCGGAGCTCCTGGTGTTTGAAGGCAGCTGGACCGCCTTCCCCCTACCTACGTTGCTCTGCCTCGTGTCCTCTGGTCTGACCGCCGTGTACTCGATCCGCCTCTTCAATCGCGTCGGCTTCGGCCGCCTCGACAACGCTAGGGCCGACTGGCAATCCACCAGCTGGCCGGAGCGAATCCCGGCGGTGTCCCTTGGTCTATTGGTGATTGTTCTCGGCATCTGGCCCATGGGCCTGGTCCGATGGAGTGAGGCGAGCAGTGCGTCCCTGGCGCTGCGCTCTCAGTCATTCGCCAGCCAGGTGGCGGTGGCCGGCCCGATTCAACTGGCCCTATCCGTCCCGGCCGAGGCAGTCGAGTCCCTGGCCATCGGGCCTACGCCTCCGCTGGCCTAAGCCGACAATCATTTTCTGATCGCCGCCGTTCTGCCAACCGCCGGCCAGACGCCAACTCCCAATCTCCAGCACCACTTCTCCATTCCCTCGCAGCCCTCCAGCGATGACTCCCCCCACCGCCAGTGCTCCGGTTGCCGCACCCACTCCCCTGATTCCCCCCTCCTCGCATCGCTGGGCTGATGTCATTCATCGGCTTGAAGGCGGCGGCTCAATGCTGCCGGATACACCGGAGAATCTGATGCAGATTATCGGCATCTACAAGGCCTACGCCGTGCCGATGGATTTTTACTGGCGGGATCTCCTCTATATCGCCGAGCGGGTCTTCCTCGATCCCCTGCCTGCCTTCAAGTATTTTCCTTCGCAAGAGTATCTCGATCTACCCAACTCCTACGCAGGTGATCAATCGAAGCTACGCATTTGGAGGGGTGAGGCAGGCGCCCATCCGGAGCTGCTGGAATTCATGGCCCGTGGCGAAACCGTCAAGATGCCAAAGCTGTTGCACCACCTCTGGCACGACCGTATCAACATGGAATTTGCCGAGGCCTGCATGCAGGCGATGTTCTGGCACCAGAACATGGGCGGACGCTTCAATGCTTATCTGGACAGCGACGCATACCGCGCCAGCGCCGACAAGGCGATCAAGGCCTACTTCCGGCGCAATCCGGTGATGCTGGGCCTCTACAAGTTGTTCCCGGATATGTTCCTAGAGCAGGTACGCATGATGAGCTACTACGCCAACCTCGGCCTGTTCTGGGAGGTGATGGCACCCGTTTTCTTCGAAATGAGCGACATCTACGACGAAGGTGGTTTCAAGGGGGTGCCGGATGCGATGAATTTCCTGGTGAATGGCATCTTCGCAGTCGCCGGTCGACCGATTTATCACCACGTCTATATCGATGGCGAATGCCATGAGATCATTCCCAAGTCGGAAGGTTTCACCTGGCTATACGAGGCCGCCCTTCCCTATGTCGAAGCCGTATTCTACCGCACGGCACCCTTCCGCGGCACCAAGAGCTACAACGCGCAAGCCAATCAGGTGCCAAGCGAGCAAGCCGACTTTCACTACGGCATCCTCTACGCCGATGTGTTCCCGGTTGGCTCAGCGGGAATTCCTCCAACGCTGTTGATGCAGGACATGCTTCATTTCCTGCCTGCATACCTGGAAGATCTCTATAAAAACTACCGCCGTGGCGATGAGGATAAGCTGATCCAGCTGGGTGTTACCTTCCAGCGCTCGATGTACAACGTCACTTCGGCTGTGATTCAAGCTCTGCGAGCGGCATTGCTCTATCCACTGGACGACACAGATCCCGAGCATCTGATGGCCAACCGTCGCTTTTTCGAAGCCCAGATGGATCGTTTTCTGCGGCCGGAAGCACGGCTGGACGCAATCCAAACCCAAGCCTACCGCTGAGCCCTTCGCCTCCCTAGATTCCTCATGGCCAACATCATCGAAACCGCCAAGGGTGCCGGATGTTTCAACACCCTACTTGCCGCTGTTGAGATAGCCGGACTCACCGGAGCCCTTGAAAGCCCCGGACCCTTCACCGTGTTTGCACCGCTGGACGATGCCTTCGCTGCCCTTCCCCCAGGCACGGTGCAGACCCTCGTCGACAATCCGCCTCAGCTCGCCCGCATCCTGAAGTTTCATGTGCTTTCCGGCGCATATACACGCAACCAGTTGGTGGATCAGGCGGAGTGGTTGAGCTTGGAGGGAGCACCCGTGGCGATCCGGCGAGCTGATCCTTTTGAGGTGAAGAACGCCAGCGTGCTGAGCGCTGATATCGAATGCGACAATGGCATTGTGCACGTGCTCAACCGCGTTATTCTTCCTGGCTGAGGCAGCTGGGCAGGGCGTGAATACCTGGCCAACGTCAAGGCACCCGCTGGCTCCTCCAGCCCCCCAGAAGCCTCAGCAGAGAGACCTTTCACCATCGTCTTCTCAGGTTGACAGGCGCCGCTTGCTGAGGCCTAAACGCTTGTTTGGGCAAGGCAGAGCTTCCGAAAGCCTTGTCCGCAGTGGCCCTAGGCCCCCAAACCATCCGAATGGGGCCGTCACCATTCACTCCCAGGTTGGCGCAGGGCTACGAACACCTGCCACAATGCGCCGAACCAGGAAGCCTCGGAATGCCCCATCCCCGATTGCGTGCGCTGCTGCTGCCAGCCCTGCTCGCCGTCAGCCTGTTGGCGGGATGCGCCTCCGAGGGTGACGGGGGTGTGCAGAGTCAGAAGCTCAAGTCGATCCGCAGCCGCGGCAAGTTGATCTGCGGGGTGGATGGCAAGTTGCCTGGTTTCAGCTTTGTCGGTCCGGATGGGCGCTACACGGGTCTGGATGTGGACATCTGCAAGGCCGTGGCCGCCGCCGTGCTGGGTGATGCCAACAAGGTGGACTATCGCGATCTCAATTCCAGCGAGCGCTTTGCCGCCCTGGCCAGCGGCGAGGTGGATCTGCTCTCACGCAACACCACCATGACCCTCAGTCGCGATGCGGCCGGTGGTAATGGCCTCAGCTTCGCCCCCACAACCTTCTACGACGGGCAGGGCGTGATGACGCCGGTGAACAGTGGTGTGAGCAGTCTCAAGGACCTGGCTGGCAAACCCATTTGCGTGGAGAGTGGCACCACCACGGAGCTCAACCTGGCGGACCGCATGCGTCAGCTCAAAGTTGCCTACACGCCGCTGAAGTTCCAAACCGGCGATCAAACCTACGCGGCCTACCTGGGAGGCCGCTGTGTGGCCGTCACCAGCGACCGCTCCCAGTTGGCCGCCAAACGCACCAGCTTCCCCAATCCGGCCCAGCATGGGATCCTGCCCGAAGTGCTCAGCAAAGAACCGTTGACTCCCGCCACCGTGAACGGGGATCCGGCCTGGGCTGACGCGGTGCGCTGGATCATCTTCGCCCTGTTCCAGGCCGAGGAATCGGGCATCAGCCAAGCAAATCTGCCGGCCCGCCTCAGCACTGCCAAGGCCAATAGCAACCTGCCGGATGAACGGCGCTTCCTCGGAGTGGAAGGAGAGTTCGGCAAGGTGCTGGGTCTTCCGCCCGACTTTGCCGTCAAGGCCATTGGGGCGGTTGGCAACTACGGCGAGATCTTTGAGCGCAATGTGGGCCAGGGTTCAGCGCTCAAATTGGAGCGAGGCCTGAATCGTCAATGGAAAGATGGCGGCCTGATCTATTCACCGCCGTTCCGCTGATGGGGGCCCACGTACCCCTCGCCTCCCTAGCGGAGCCGTCGCCCCCGTGGTGGCGGAACCGTCGCCTGCTGCCCTGGTTGGTGCAAGCTGCGGTGGGCCTTGTGGCGTTGCTGTTGATCGCCTTTCTGCTCGGCAATCTGGTGCGCAATCTCACGGCCGCTGGCCTGCTGCTCAGCTGGCGCTGGCTGAACCAACCCGCCGGCTTCGACCTCTCCGAAACCCTCTTGCCTTTCAACGCCGAACTGCCCTACTGGCGTGCCCTCCTGGCCGGTTTGGTGAACACGTTACGGGCGGTGCTTTGCGGCCTGGTGGGCGCCACCCTGCTGGGCTTGCTCACCGGGATGGCCGCATTTAGCAGCAACGGGCTGCTGCGCAGGCTGGCCCGCGGCTACGTGGAGCTGATCCGCAACATCCCGTTGCTGGTGCAGCTGGTGTTTTGGTATTTCGTTGTCTTTCTTTCGCTACCCAATGGCCAGGCAGCGATCCAGCTTCCAGGGGTGGTGTTGGCCAAATCTGGCCTTTACTTGGCGGGCCCTGGCCATGGTTTGCAATGGACCCTGCCCCATCTCGTCGATGGGGTATGGCAAGCCCCGCTGCGCATCACGGTGGAATTCGGCGCCTTGCTCACCGGCCTGATCATCTATTCGGGAGCCTTCATCGCCGAGGTGATCCGAGGCGGTATCGGGGCCATCTCCAAGGGTCAATGGGAAGCGGCTGCCTCGCTCGGGATCAGCTGGTTCCAAACGTTTCGGATCATCATCCTGCCCCAGGCCCTGCGGGTCATCGTCCCCGGGCTGAACACCCAATACATCTCCCTGGCCAAAAACTCCTCATTGGCCGTGGCCGTGGGCTACACCGATCTCTACTCAGTAGCCGAAACCACCCTCAACCAAACCGGTCGAGCTGTGGAGGTGTACTTAGTACTGCTAGCCGTTTATCTTAGCCTTGATCTGTTGATCTCCCTGATCATGAACAGCATCAACCGGCTGGTGCAGATCCGGGAGCGTTGAGTATGGCAATTTTGTTGAGTCGACTGCGCCGCGAGCTGTTCTCCAGCCCCGCCAATACCCTGATCAGTCTGGCCTTGATCGCCCTGATTGGCAGCGCCGCCATCGGCTTGCTGCACTGGGCCCTGCTCAAGGCCCGCTGGGCGGTGATCCAGGCCAACAGCACCCTGTTCGCCGTGGGCCGTTACCCGCTGGAGCAGCAGTGGCGCCTGTGGCTGCTCAGCGCCCTGCTAGCAGCGGCGGCGGGCCTGAGCTGGGGGTTGGTGCGCGCCTCCCCCCGACCGCTTCGCCAGGGACCGCTGTGGCCCCGCAATGATCGCCTCAGCGCTGCTCTGCTGATCTTGCTGGCGCTTTGGCTTCCCTCGGCCCTCGGTTTCACCTTGCCGTTGCAGGCCCGCTGGTGGGCGCTTACCGGTCTGTTGCTGTTGTCCCGCTGGTGGGCAGGTCGCTGCGGCAGCAGCTTCAACCCCCGGGTCCGCAAGGGGTTCGCGCTGCTCTGGCCGTGCCTCTACATCCTGGGGTTGTGGTTGATCGGCGGCGGCCTGGGCCTAGCCCCGGTCACCCCCACCGACTGGGGTGGGCTGCTGCTCACGGTGCTGACGGCCAGCTTCGCGATCGTGCTCTGCTTCCCGATCGGCGTGCTGCTCGCCCTGGGACGACGCAGTGAGCTACCCCTGCTGCGTTGGGGCTCGGTGCTTTACATCGAGTTCATCCGTGGGGCGCCGCTGATCACCCTGCTGTTTCTGGGCCAAAACATTCTGGGCTTCCTCTTGCCTGGTGGCCTGGCGCCGGATCGAGTTTGGCGGGCAGCCTGGGTTCTCACCCTCTTCGCCGCCGCTTACCTGGCCGAGGCCGTGCGCTCCGGCCTGGCCTCCGTGCCACAAGGCCAGCTGGAGGCGGCCCGCTCCTTAGGCCTCTCCTATGCGCGGGCCCTGCAGCACGTCGTGCTGCCCCAGGCGTTGCGGGTGGCCTTGCCAACCATGGTGGGGCAATTCATTTCCCTGCTGCAGGACACCACCTTGCTATCGCTGATCGGCCTGCTGGATCTCCTCGGCGTGGCCCGCACGGTGATGGCCAACCCTGAGTTTCTGGGCCGCAATGCCGAGGTCTATCTCACCCTGGCGGTGTTGTTCTGGTGCTGCTGCGCCGCCCTGGGCCTGGGCAGCCGCGCCCTGGAAAAGCGCCTTGATCCCCTCACGATTCCCAGCCGATGAGCCAACCCAGCAATCAGATCATGATCGACGCCCAGGATGTCGAGAAGTGGTATCCCAATGGCTTCCATGCCCTGCGTGGCGCCAGCCTGCAGGTACGACGCGGCGAGGTGGTGGTGATCATGGGTCCCTCAGGCTCGGGAAAGAGCACCTTTATCCGAACCTTCAATGCCCTGGAGGATTTTCAGAAGGGCAGGATCCAGGTCGATGGCATTGCCCTCTCCAACGACCTGCGCAACATCGATGCCATCCGTCGCGAGGTGGGCATGGTGTTCCAGCAGTTCAATCTCTTTCCCCATCTCACGGTTCTAGAAAACCTCACTCTGGCGCCGGTGCAGGTGCGACGTCGGCCCAGGGCCGAGGTGGAGGAGCAAGCCCGAGCTCTGCTTCAACGGGTGGGCATCGCCGAGCAGGCGGGCAAATATCCTGGCCAGCTCTCCGGCGGCCAGCAGCAGCGCGTGGCCATCGCGCGAGCGCTGTGCATGGAACCGCGCATCTTGCTTTTCGATGAACCCACCAGCGCCTTGGATCCCGAGATGGTGCGGGAGGTGCTGGAGGTGATGCAGAACCTGGCCGCTGACGACATCACCATGGTGGTGGTCACCCATGAGGTGCGCTTCGCCCGCCAGGTGGCCAGCCGCGTGGTGCTGATGGCCGAAGGCGAGGTGGTGGAGGAGGCCGAACCCGAAACCTTCTTCACCAACCCCAGCCAAGAGCGCAGCCGCCGCTTCCTTGATATGATCCTCTGAGTGGCAAGGCACTCCCGAGCAAGAGCTACCAAATCAACCCGCAAACACAACGCATGATTCAACTAGAGAACTATTCACTAACCGAGCGAGAAAGGGCAGATCTTGAAGCCCTCCTTGCCAAGCGAGGAGGGAATGTAGGCCTCCAGGATCTGTATGATTTGATGGATGGCGTCTGGCACGAGTATGGATGCAGTGCAAGCCACTATGATGAGCAGAAATATGCACGCTTCTACCAGCATCCAGTCTGGCTTTTGAATGGGATCTTTATTGAGCAACATACTGAATCACTCGCGCACCGCAGAGGCATTGCCGAAGCGATTCAATCGTTAAAGGCCGAACGCGTTCTCGACTATGGCGGCGGATTCGGAACGCTTGCGCGCTTGATCACCGAGCTATCTCCAAACTGCAAGGTCGACATCCTCGACCCCTACCCACCCCAACATGGTATCGCA